>JAVBPL010000091.1:0-36039 GCA_031549645.1 Ruminiclostridium sp.
AGGAGCCGATGGTTTCCGCAACTATTTACAGCCCGTCTGATTATGTAGGCGGAATTATGGAGCTGTGCCAGGATAGACGCGGTATATTTAAAAACATGAAGTACATCGACGAAACACGGGTGGAAATGCACTACGAGCTGCCGCTTAACGAAATCGTTTATGACTTCTTCGATTCATTAAAATCAAGGACAAAGGGTTATGCGAGCTATGATTACGAGTTAATAGGTTTTACCCCATCAAAGCTTGTAAAGCTTGACATTCTCCTAAACGGCGATATAGTAGATGCTCTCTCTTTTATCGTTCATACCGACAAGGCGTATGCCCGTGCGCGAAAGATTGCCGAAAAGTTAAAGGATAATATACCAAGACAGCTTTTCGAGGTTCCTATACAGGCTGCTATCGGCGGTAAAATAATAGCCCGTGAAACGGTTAAGGCTCTCCGAAAAGATGTTTTAGCAAAATGCTATGGCGGTGACATAACAAGAAAGAAAAAGCTGCTCGAAAAGCAGAAGGAAGGTAAGAAGCGTATGCGCCAATTAGGTACTGTTGAGGTACCTCAAGAAGCGTTTATGTCAGTGTTGAAGCTTGATAGTTAGTTAAGGGTTGGTGAATTATGATTGGTTTGTACGTTCATGTACCGTTTTGCGCAAGTAAATGTCCTTATTGCGACTTTTACTCGATAAAGCATGATGAAAAGCTGTCTTTTGCCTATGCAGAAGCGGTTATTCGAAATATAAAATTTTATAACGAACGCTACAATACCGTCTACTTCGGCGGAGGTACGCCGACACTTGCCGCCGCAGAGATTTCACGAATTCTGGCAAATGTCAGATTTTCAACCGATGTTGAAATCACTATTGAAGCAAACCCTGGCACTGTCTCAATTAATAAGCTTACCATGCTCCACGATTCGGGGATAAACCGTATTTCGTTCGGAGTTCAGTCCTTTTCAAACAGTGAATTATTTCATCTCGGACGGGGGCACACATCTGATATTGCACATTCTGCCATAAATATAGCGGCCAGTGTTGGCTATGAAAATATTTCGATTGACTTAATGCTAGGTATACCTACCCAAACCCCTGACAGCGTTCGGCGCAGTATTAAGGTACTGTCAAGACTTCCTGTTAATCACGTTTCAGCCTATATGCTTAAAATTGAACCCAACACACCATTTGCATATTCTAATTTGAAATTCCCCTCAGATGACGAAACCGCACTGCTTTATATTGCGGCAGTTGAAGCACTCGCCGAAGCTGGATTTGAACAGTACGAAATCAGCAATTTTGCAAAACCTGGTTTTGAATGCAAACATAATTTAAAGTACTGGCGGAGTGAGGAATACTTAGGAATAGGTCCCGCCGCACACTCGTATTACGATAATGAACGTTTTGCTGTCGATAGGGATATAAAAAAGTTTATAAAATCCGAGGTTCAAGAGGTCTATATCACCGACGGCAATCCTCGCACCTTTTCAGAATTCGCAATGCTTAAGCTGCGGCTTTCCGAAGGCTTAACCTTTAAGGAAATAAAAGAATTCGATATAGATGAAAACTTGATACTTGCGAATTTGGAATTTATACCGAGACATTATATAAATGTAACCAATATGGGTATTTCAATTACAAAAGCAGGTTTTCCTGTCTCTAATCAAATTATAGGTCGCCTTCTCGAAATATAGCATAATATATGAATAAACCACCTCTCATTTTCTAATAATATTAGAAAATGAGAGGTGGTTTTAGTTTGAAAAGATTTTTTCACATCTTATTATTTTTGCTGATTAAAGTTTCTCAAACTCGCCGAAATGAGCATACAAAGGCTCATGCTATATAACGATATTGTTTTTCGCTTCTACAAAGCCCTCACAAGCAAAATAATCTGATTTCCTGAGCTTCAGGTTTACTATATTACACTGACCCGTGCTAATTGTTTTGAAGGTTCCGTCAGCTTGCCTAATATAATGCTGAGTAAAATATTTGCATTTACCGCAAGTTTTTTCTTCCATTAAGATGCTCCATATTTTGTAATTCAAGCACCCATTTGGGTTCTCGTATTATCAATTATACACCTAACGTTGTATAATGTCAATAGAAAATAGGGAGCTCGGGGGGAATGAGGTTATTTATGTATCAAAGACTGCGTGACCTGAGAGAAGACAAAGATTTGACACAGAAACAAATTGCCGATTTATTTAATTTGCACCGTAACACATATAACAGATACGAATGTGGTACAAGAGAAATCCCGCTAAACCTAGCTATAATGCTTGCTGATTTTTACGATGTTAGCCTCGATTATTTAGCAGGACGTACAAAAAGGAAAGAATAATAAATAGACCGCAGATAAAAAACTACGGTCTATTTAATTTATATTATTAATACTTATTCTGGATTATTTAGTTCCGCTTCGCCAATGGAAATATTATATTAAGAATATATCTACATCGCTTTAAAATTAGGCAGCTCATCTAAGGTAATAACATAATCATGATTATAGATATATTTAACCTCTTCAGCCGTGTTTTCCTCTTTTATATGTGTAGTAGTCCAGGTTAAGAACCACACCCAATCTACATCACCCTCATCAAGAGAATCGGGGTTAGGCATCGCCCCACATTCGTGATAAGCCAGTGGGATTGTATCATCTTCAATATATCTCCTGACTCTTTTGAACAGATTAACCTGCGTGCCGCCGTCATAGCTGTCAGCACCCGAAATGTCAACATATTCACTGCCAGGATACCAACCATGCCTTGCACTATGACTGTAACCAAGCACCCAAATCAAATTGTTTAAGCCGTGATAATTTGTATATCTGTCATACATTAGCTGCCAAAGCTTAATAAAATTATCAGGACCACCCTTACCCCACCAGAACCATGCACCATCGAATTCATGAAAAGGTCTCCAAAGTACAGGAACTCCTGCCTCTTGAAGCTTAAGAAGCTCAAGTGCCACCTCGTCCATACGCATAACCATAGCATTATATAAATCAGTTCCTTCGGTGAGTGCTTCGTCTAAATCAATCTCGCCCTTGCTTGAATCATAACCCACACCGTCGGGAGGTGTGCCCCAGTGCCAGCAAATCGAGACAATTCCACCCTTTTCCCACCATTCAAGCGAGCGTTCTACTACCTTTTCGTAGGTATTATCTCCGCTGTTATTAATAAAATCGAGACCTCTGATTGCGGGCAGCTTTCCACCAGTAACATCTGATATATATGACATCTCGTATTCGGGTGTACCATTCCAGAATGACTCCTGCTGCCCTGATAAAATACTATTTCCTTCAATCTCGAGTATATAATTGTAAAGTAATCTTGCTTCACGGGTTGCATTGGGATTTTTAAGCTTGTTTTCTATGTCGTCTGCGACAATTTCAGCCTTCTTTGTGCCTTCTGTCTCTTTTTGGGGATTATCCTCGCATGAAGTCATAAGACCCGTAGTTATAATAATCGCTAATATCAGCGAAAGGTATCGTTTTGATTTCATTTTTACTTCCTTCTTAAGTTTATTTGAATTGCTTTGCAAAATCTGCCGCAGCTTGTAAATCTGCTTCGTTTGGTCTGCCTTTACTGAAAAACAGGAATTTACCCTTTGTATGAAAGGTTTCCTTTGCAACTGGAATGTTTTTTTGATGCAGCATGGCAGATATTTTATTATATGGTGTATTTTTCCCAAATGAGGTTGAAAATACCACTACACATTTTATCTTTTCGGCACTTAGGCTGTTTATGAATTCTGCCATTTCTACCGCAATTTCCCCTCCATAGAGAGCTGCGCCAAGCATTAATATCTGAACGTCATCGCTTAAAGCATTATTAACTCCAAGAGCTTCTGCGCCTAGCTCTGCCGCTATTCTGTCTGCAAGCTTTTTTGTATTGCCTGTCCTCGAAAAATATCTTACTTCGTAAGTCATAGATGGTTGTCCCCTTTTATGTTTTCTTAATTTATATGTGACTCATCATAGAATAATTCTATCATTTAGGCGTGTCATTGTCAAGAAAAATTGCAATTAAGTATAGATTGTTACAAATTTGTTCATATATTAAAAATTGTAAATAATCAATTAATTTTCTGTAAAAAAACTTGATTTTGTTTAATATACATGATATACTTAGACGGTAATAATGCAAATTGCATTTATAATATTTATTTTTGAGGAGAAAACTATTATGTTAGAATTGACAAAAACTACTTCCGGCGATAAATGTACAATAGCTCTTATTGGCCGTCTTGACACCACAACAGCATCACAGCTCCAAGATGAGCTTATTCCCACTATTGAAGCCACCTCAACTTTTCTTGACTTTAAGAAGCTTGAGTACGTTTCTTCAGCAGGACTTCGTGTGCTTTTAGCAGGACAAAAGGTTGCACAGGCAAAGAATAACAGAATGGTTATCACCAATGTTTCAACTGAAATCATGGAAGTTTTTGAAATGACAGGGTTTTCAGGCATCTTAAATTTCGAATAATTAAATGGATGACAACGGAAATTTTATAAAAACGCTCTTTAAAAAACACGCCTCGGTAAATGTTTTTGCACAGTTAAGCTCTGCGATAAGCCCAGTGCTTTGTACTGTTTTTGCCGGCAGAATGTTTGGCAGCTCGGGGCTTACTGTAATGAGCATTTGCTCTCCTTTGTTTTTTTTGGCTGCGTTTTTTGGAATTGTGATTTCCGGCGGCTCATCTGCACTTGCAACAAAATACATAGCAAAAGATGATATAAAAAAAGTAAACGGTATTTACAGCCTAGCGATAATCTTATCGCTGGCTGTAGGTATAATTGTAAGTTTACTTTTATTTATTTTAAAGTCGCCTGTCTTGCATCTCCTCACGAATGATGAGGCTTTAGTAGCTGCTTCAGAACAATATTATCTTTTCTTAATACCATATATCTTTTTCACAATTATCGTCTACCTGCCGCTTTATTGGGCTAGAGTATACGGCAGACCTGAAATCGGTATGATATTAACGCTGATTTTAACCTTCGGAACGTTAATTTTTAACTTTCTATTTTTATTCGGATTTAAGATGAATATTGAAGGCATTGCGCTCTCTCAGGGTGTTTCAACCGCATTTGCCTTTTTCATATCAACATTTCTAATTCAAAAGAAGCTTAGGAATTTCAAGTTTTCATGGAGCTTTGATTTTAAGAAAGTCAAAGATATAGCGGTAATGGGCAGTCCCATGGGAATGATGCGAATTTACAGCTTTATATGCGTTTTGATAATTAACCTCATGCTTTTAAACTCATACGGCCACTCAGCCGTAGCAGTTTACGGAACGATTTCGACTATCTCAAAATTTATTACTGCTGTTGTAAGCGGTATATCCTCTGTAATTATTCCAATTGTAGGGGTACTGTACGGTGAAAAGGATAACACCAGTATTAATCAGATTGTAAGATACTCCTTCACTTATGGGAACATAATAATATTAATTATCTCAGGCGTTTTGATTATATTTAACGGACTTATTTCAAGCCTATTCGGATTATCGGGCGACGAAACCGAAATCTTTAAATACGCAGTTATTTGTTATGGCATGTTTTATGTTATTTATGTCAACAACAATATTTTCACAGCATATTTCAACGCAATTTCAAGGGTAAAAATAGCAAACCTAATCTCCTTTTCACAGGACTTTATCTTTTTACTAATCAGCGTGGTTTCGTTTTCGACCATATTTGATGCCAAGCTTTTTTGGCTATGCTTCCCAGCAGCTGCTCTCCTTGCATCACTCGTGCTGCTTGAGGCACTACTTATTACTAGCAGAAAAAACAAGGAGCTTTCCTTCCCGCTCTTATGTGATACTAAGTACGAAACAGATGGAAAATATGTTTCTTTCTCGGTTGACAACGATATCGGAAGTGCTGTAATTTGTTCTGAAAAAATCACCGATTTCTGCGAAGAAAACGATTTATCGCCAAAGCTTGTTATGATGATATCAATGGCTATTGAGGAGCTTATTACACTTATAATTCAAAATGCAGATAACAGCAAATATTATTCAATAGCAGTTAGGCTTTTTCTTATCGATGACTCGATTACTCTTAGAATTCGTAATGGCGGTAAGAAATTTAACCCAATAAAGTATTATGATGAGAATATCAGCAACGATATTGAAAAAAGTATGGATGTTATTGGGTTAAAATACATTATCGAAGCTGCAAACATCGTATATTATCGAGAGACCTTCGGTGTAAATAACCTTGTGGTTGTATTCTAATGGTTCTCCGAAAGAAGGTTATATTTAATGACTGTTAAAATTCGCAGTGCCGAAGCTTCCGATTATAAGGGCATCATCGACTGTTACACCAGGGTTCGGGGAACGCTTTATTACCCCCCTGATATGTATAAGACGGATATTATGCAAAAAAGGCAGGACTTAAAGTTTTTTGTAACTGAAAACGAGTATAATCAGATTATAGGAATTGTAGCAGCAGAAGTAAATATTTACGATAAAAATGTAGGCTTCATGGGTATGCTTTCTGTTTTAAGTGATTACACCTCAAGAGGCATAGGCTCACAGCTTGTAAAATACGTGTATGAGCATCTTATTAATTCAGGTGCACATTCGGTTAAAGCAAATGTTGTTACCGACCACGACCTTATGCAAAAGACCTGCGAAAGAATGAATTTGGAGCCGACGGGATTTTTATTTTGCGTACGAAAAAACCTTACTGACAGCGATAAGCGTTCACTTGTAGTATATGTACAGAAGAACGAAAAAAAAGATTCGGGCATGCTTTACATACCAGATTTTAGAGAAGCACTTGTAAACGAAATTTATAGTAAGCTTGAGGTTCACTATGAAATAAACAGCGAAATAGCTGTTTTAAACGGTGTCACTGAGGTATGCGAGAATATAGATTTGCATAACGAGCTTACTAACATCATAATTTATAGTCCTGGCTCAGATTTAATCGAAATCATGCAAAAATATCTATCGTATTCCGAAATAAACGGTCACACTCTGACAGTTTATTTGAACATAAATTACCCCTCCGCCACCACGGCTTACAATGAACTTATAAAGCTAGGCTTTATCTTTACTGGGGTCGACCCACTCGCAGAGAATTACGAATTCTTTTTGTTTTATTACCCAAAAGAGGTGTCACCCGAGAAGCTTTCAATTAAGCTTACTGATGCCGCTGATACACTTTTTAAAAAAATATTACTAAAGACTTAAAGGTGGTAAAATCATGTTGATGTTCAAAAAAAATGATTACTCTATTCAAAGCAAAATAAGGTCACGCACGTTGTCGTTATCGCTCATTTCGATAATGATAATCTGCATGGTTGCGGCAATCGGTATACTCCTAATCCGTTTAAACGTAAAACAAACGAGTGAGGAGCTAGGACATTCTGCGGCGAGCGACAGTAAAAACGCTCTAGAGGAACAGACAAAAACACTCCTCGAAACTCTTGTCCAGAACAAAGCAGCCATAAGCGATGAGAAATTCCAGGTGGTTTTGAACGACGTATATAAAATGCAGCAAACCGCTTCCGAAATAGTTTCTAACCCTAATAAATACACACCTCGTGAAATTTATTTCCCCGATGCCGCAAACGAGGGTAAGCTGGTTATGCAGCTTAGACTTGGCGACGAGGTTGAATTTGACGATGTGTCCGAACAGATTGCCTTGATGGCTAACATGGAGGACACTCTGATAAATGTTATGCGTACAACGGAGAGCATTGAGTCTGCCTATCTCGGTACCGAGGACGGAATATCAATAGCTGCCGATAAAACCTCACATATTAAGAAAAATGTATTTGAACCTAGAAGCCGCCCATGGTATCAGACCGCTAAGGAAGCAGGTAAATTAATATGGACCGACGTTTTCGATGATGCAACAGGACGTGGTCTTGCTATTACAATTGCAGCTCCTTATTTTGACAATGACACAACCTGCCGTGGCGTTGTTGGCGCTGGAATGAAGCTTACTGTGCTAAACGAAATTGTAGTTGGTACAAAGATTGGTGAAACGGGCTACGCTTTTCTGATAAACGAGCTTGGACAGATGATTATTTCTGACTCCATCGAGAGAGATGCCGAGGGTAAGATTATCCGTATAAATCTCCTCGAGGATAACGAGCTTAAGAGTGTAGCCGAGAACATGATAGCGGGAAAAAGCGGAATAGAGAAGCTTGTGATTGACGGCGTTGAAAAATACATAGCTTATGCCCCAATGACAACCCTCCCGTGGAGCATCGCTACCGTAATGAACGTTGAGGAGGCGACCGCTTCTGCTCTACTTACCGAAAAGAAGATAAATTCACTCACCGACGATGCACTTAATTCAATCGACAATATTATCGTTATACTTGCGCTGATATTCGTTGTTGCGCTTTTATCCGAAGGCTTACTTATGAGCTATGTTTCAAAGAGAATAGCAAAAAGCATTTCCAGCCCTATTTTAAAGCTTAGCATGGGTGCTGACATCATAAGCTCAGGTAACCTCGACTATGTGCTTAATATAAAAACTGGCGACGAAATTGAAATGCTCGCTGATACCTTTAACTCGATGATCATAAATATCAAGACTATTACAGGAGAAAAGGAACGTATCGGCGCCGAGCTTAACGTTGCGACTAAAATTCAAGCCTCCATGCTCCCTTGCATCTTCCCTGCATTCCCAGAGCGTGCCGAGTTTGATATTTATGCAACCATGCTGCCCGCAAAGGAAGTCGGCGGCGACTTCTACGACTTCTTCCTTATTGACGAAGACCACCTTGCTATCGTTATGGCTGACGTATCGGGTAAGGGCGTTCCTGCGGCTCTGTTCATGGTTATCGCAAAGACGCTTATCAAGAATAATGCACAATATGGAAAAGACCCCAAAACGGTTTTCTGTGATGTTAATAACCTCCTATGCGAAAACAATGAAGCTGGAATGTTTGTAACCGCTTTTATGGGCTACTACGAAATTTCGACAGGTAAATTTACTTATGTAAATGCAGGCCATAACCCTCCTGTTATCAAGAAAAAGGGCGGAGAGTATGAGTATCTTAAAACTAAGCCTGGTTTTGTTCTTGCAGGATTTGACGGCTTTATGTACAAGCAGGACGAAATTTATCTCGATAAGGGTGACATTATTTATCTCTACACCGACGGCGTAACTGAGGCTACAAATAAGCAGAATGAGCTTTTCACTGACCCGTATTTAATAGAAGTTGCGAACACCCACAAGGAGCTTGAAATTAAAGATTTCCTTATTGCAATCAAGAAGGATATCGACATATTTGCAGACGGTGCCGAGCAGGCAGACGACATAACAATGCTTGGACTTAAGATATCCGAAAATTAAGCAGAAAGGTTTTTATATTATGAAGGAACTAAAAATCGATGCCACACTTGATAATCTAGATAATGTGCTGGCTTTCATCGAAGAAGCACTTGATGAAATCGGGGTCCCAATGAAAATAATGACACAAATGAATATTGTGGCTGAAGAAATTTATGTAAACATTGCGCATTATGCATATAATCCTCATATTGGCGAGGCACTTATAAAGATTGACGAGGACGGCGAAAATATTTATGTAACCTTTGAGGACGGCGGTGTTCCTTACAATCCGCTTGAAAAGGAGGACCCCGATATCACAAAATCTGCGGAGGAACGGGATATTGGCGGACTAGGCATATTTATGGTGAAGAATATGATGGATGATATCGCATATAATTACGAGAATAATAAAAACATATTAACAATCAAAAAGACTATATAACGGAGGTAAAAATGGTAACAGACAAATTTTTAATCAAAAAAAATAGCATTGATAAGGCACTTGATAAGGTTGAAGCGATAGCAACCTGCTACGCCTTCAGCTCCAAGGAGAGACTTCAGATTAGGCTCCTCGCCGAGGAAACAATATCGGTTATCGCCCCTGCTCTCGAAATTGCAGATGGTCGTTTATGGGTATCAACCGATAAGGACTCCTTTGCGGTATCGATTGATTGCAGCACCGATGCAAACGGTATTGATGATGAGCTTAAGAACAAGCTTCTCGGAATGAACCGTGCCAGCGAAAAGACAGGCGTATTCGGCATGATAAGCAAGGCAATGGATTTTATGTTTGTGCCAGGTGTGGATTACAGCAATCTTTATGGTCATGAACTGATTAGTATTGGTGCAAATGGTAGCTTTTCGGGTTATATGTGGAGCTACGAGATGGAATCCTTCGTGGCGAACACAATAAACTCAAACGACAAAGCCCAGCCTGCACCCGAAAACAAGGAGCAAAGCCTCGAAATGAGCATCGTTGAAGGCTATGCCGACAACATCAAGGTTTTCCTTAGAAAAGCTTCCAAGTCAAAGGACTCTCGTGCAAAAATGGGTCCAAGACTTGAAATCACTGTTTGCAAGAACTTCGACCCAATGAAGGATAATAACGTTGAATTTGTTGAATAAATAATCATTAAACCCCCGATTTTTACTTGAAAAATCGGGGGTTGTTATTTCAATCCATTTTAACCAGCTTGATATCCTCAGATGGTTTAATTCCTGCCTTTATTATATCAACGGCTTCATTTAAAGTTACTGTAACCTGTTCACCTGAGCTGAAATTCTTTATTGTAACTGTATTGCTTTTTATTTCGTCATCACCCATAAAGATTACAAAATGCGTGCCTATTTTATCGGCGTAGTTTATTTTATTCTTGAACTTTTTATTTTCGTAATAAAGCTGTGAGATTATACCATTGTCACGAAGTCTGCTGACAAGTTGAATACAAGGCTCAATGTTTTCTGACATCGGGAGTACCAGTACATCAAGTGCTGAATTATCCTCTTTATTAAGATAATTCATATCGTTAAGAATATAAAATAGTCTTGTAAATCCGATAGATATTCCAACACCAGGTAGCTTCTTGTTAGTGTAAAAACCCGCAAGATTATCATATCTTCCGCCTGAGCAGATACTTCCGATTTCGGAATGCTTAAGCAGCTTTGTCTCATACACGGTACCCGTGTAATAATCTAGTCCCCGTGCGATTGAAAGGTCGATTATATAATTATCGTCAGGGACTCCGAAGCTTTTGAGGCACGAAATAACCGTTTCAAGCTCATCAACACCTGTGTTAAACATCTCATTATCAGCTTTCAGCTCCTTTAGCTTTGAAAGCTTTTCGGTATTTGTACCGCTGATATTAATGAAGCTTATCAGTTTATCACAGGTTTCATCTGATATTTCCATTCTTAAAAGCTCTTCACGAACCTTAACTTCGCCGATTTTCTCAATTTTATCGACTACCCTCATAATATTTTCGGTGTTTTCTTGCTCTCCTAGCATTGTAAAAAAGCCAAAAAGCACCTTACGATTGTTAATTCTAACAACAAAATCTAAAATACCAAGCTTTGTGAAAATGTCATTAATAATACTAACCATTTCAGCATCGTTGATAACAGCAAGCTCACCGTCACCTATTATGTCAATATCAGACTGATAAAACTCTCTGAAACGCCCTCTCTGCGCCCTTTCACCTCGATACACCTTCCCTATCTGATAACGTCTGAACGGAAACGTTAGCTCATTAGCATACTGAGCTACATATTTCGCAAGCGGAACCGTTAAATCGAAACGCATGGTTAAATCGGTGTCGCCTTTATTAAATCTATATATCTGCTTTTCCGTCTCTCCACCCGACTTTGTGAGAAGAATTTCTGAATATTCTAAAATAGGCGTATCCAGCGGTAAAAAACCATATAATCGATAGGTTTCTTCTAATGCATCTCGTATTTTATTAAATATTAGCTGCTCCTTCGGCAGCAGCTCCATAAATCCCGAAAGTGTACGGGGCTTAATAATATCACTCATTTTAATTCCCTTTTCCTACTTAATATATAAATATTATATCTCAACTTTTAAGTTTTGTCAAACCGTAGCGGCCTGTCATGAAAGGCTTCAGTATCAGAGCAAACATATCCATATAATAACTTCATGTTGGTACTCGTGCAAATATAAGCGTATCGTGGCTCACCATTTTCAGAAGCAAGCTCATAATAATAATCGTATCCAGTATGATTATCATACTTTTTCTTAACATTAGGTTCGCCGATTATAAGGGTTAAGTCAGACAAGCTATAACATTCATCAAGATATCCACATAGCTCTGCCTCTGTGATTATTCGCTCAGGAGTAGGTTCAAATATATACCCACGGCCATCTATTAACCGTGCCGTTATCTCATCTTCACCTATTATGCTACATATAAGATAATCAGAACCAACATATTTATTATCTAAAGCATACGCTTCAAGATTTTCAATACAAAAGAAATTGACGCCGACTTCATCAGGATAATCTGTATTTCGGAAGCAAAAATTCATTCCAATATAGTACCACTCACCGTCCAAAATACAGGTATATGAAGCTCTGCCAGTCTCTATATTATGTCCATAATTATATGAACCGCTGCTTCCAGTAGTACCGCCATCAAGCTCGCACATCGCTAAGCCTTTGGGATATAACGAAAAAAACTTATCAAGCGTTGCTTTGAAGCTCTCATTGTTTTGTATATTCGGGGTAAACGTCTCTATAAAAGCTTTTTGGTCATTCGATTCAGCGGCTTCTAATAATTGCTGTATTGCACCCTCAGCCGCTTCGTTGTCATAAACCCTGCTATATCGCCATTTATCTGTTACATTGTCATAATCGGTGTTTAAGTTACTTATTACAGATGAAAAACCCGCAGCTAAAACTATTATAGTCACTATTATTGGTGCTGCAAGCAATACTGCGCCTGTTATAATACACACAACTGGTGATTTTTTACCTCTATACTTCAGCTTGCGTTTATTTACTAAACCTATAATCAATAAAGCCAAACCGGCAATAAATAATACGCCGAGAATTATGCATATAAGTATTATGTAAACAAACATCATCGATGCAAATGCCATTATTTAACCTCTTTTTTATGTAATAGTTATATTATATACATGATTATTGGAAAAGTCAATTTTTTTATCACAGCATTATAATTTTCTTAATTTGATTGATTTTTAGCTTGATTTATGGTATTATTGTAAAGACATTGGAGGATATAATGAAATTTAGAAAAGATATAAAGATTAGGGTTACAAAAACTGGTGAGCTTCTGTCATACTTGATTGAAGCACTTCCCCAGATGAGCCGAAAAGAATTAAAGGCTCTCCTCAGCCATAAATCCATAATAGTCGGAAATAAAATCCAAACCCAGTTTGATTATAAGCTGCGTGTAGGACAAGAGATTATCATTGATTATAACAACAAATACGAATTTTTACGCATATATAAAATCGGCATAATTTACGAGGACGATTATCTTATTGCTATTGATAAGCCGACTGGGCTTCTTTCCGTTGCCACAGAGGACAAGAGCTTAAAAACAGTTTTCACTATCATGAACGAATATGTTAAGCTTTCGGATAAAAACGCCAGAATATATATTGTCCACAGGCTCGACCGTGAAACCTCAGGCGTTATGATTGTTGCGAAGAACGAGGAATTTAAGAATAAGCTTCAAGACAATTGGGCTGAGCTTGTTATTTCTCGTAAGTATTACGCACTTACCGAGGGTGTTTTCGAAAAAAAAGAGGACGTTATTACCCAGTACCTAAAGCAAAACAAAGGCTTTTCAATGTATAATTCGGGCGAAGCCGACGGCGAAAAAGCGGTTACTGAGTATAAGGTAATAAAGGAAAATGAAAATTATTCACTAGTGGATATTTCAATAAAAACGGGTAAAAAGAACCAAATCAGAGTTGCTATGCGGGAGCTTGGTCACTTTATCGTGGGAGATAAAAAATATGGTTCAAAAATAAACCCTATTAAACGAATGGGACTGCATTCATATCTTCTCGAAATCGTCGATCAAGAGCAGAAAATATTGTCGTTTGAATCAAAGCTGCCGAAGGAATTTAATTCGGTGTTTAAATAAAATTAAGAAAAAGGACTATATAAATGAAAATAAAAGAACTTTTTGGTAAAAATAAAACAGTTATTTCCTTCGAGGTTTTCCCTCCTAAGAAGGAAAGCTCTATCGGAACAATCTACAAAACGCTAGATGAATTAAAGGCCTTGGAGCCTGATTATATCAGCGTTACTTATGGTGCGGGGGGAAACCTTGCCGATACCTCAACACTCGAATTAGCATCTCATATCAAAAACACGCTAGGCATTGAAGCCATGGCGCACCTAACCTGCGTTAACTCATCTAAAGAAGATTTGAATGTAATCCTTGACAGCTTTAGAAAAAATAATATTGATAACATCCTTGCGTTAAGAGGCGATATCAACCCCGAAAAACCGCCGAGAACCGATTTTAAATACGCTAACGACTTAATTACCTTTATCAAAGCCAATGGCGATTTCGGAATATCTGCGGCTTGTTATCCAGAGGTGCATACTGAAGCTCCCGATATGATTACCGATATTAAAAACTTAAAAAACAAGATAAGCTGTGGTGCTGAAACCTTAGTGAGCCAGCTTTTCTTTGAAAACTCAGTTTTTTATGATTTTTGTGAGAAGCTTAGGCTTGTGAGTATTGATGTACCCGTAAGTGCGGGTATTATGCCTGTTACAAATAAAAACCAGATTGAACGCATGGTGTCTCTTTGCGGTGCAAGTCTGCCGCAAAAATTTGTAAAGGTGATTTCAAGATACGAGAATAACCCTACTGCGCTTATTGATGCGGGAATTGCTTATGCTACCGACCAAATCGTTGACTTAATCTCAAACGGAGTTGAGGGAATTCATATTTACACAATGAACAATCCTTATATAGCGAAAAAAATTACCGACAGCATCAGGAGCCTTATATAATGAGGGTAAACCGCAAGGAAGCCGTTCTATACCTGGGTTTCAGAGGCAGAGTCCCAGACGAGCTTACTGTTAAGCTTCTAGATAAGTATGAGGATACCTTACTTAGTGCGATTACACCGCGTTTTGTCTATAAAATATATGATAATATACCCTCTCTGCTGATTGGAAACGATATAAAAGAGCTATTAAAAAACTCTGAAAAAATCGTGTTATTTGCAGCAACGCTTGGTATCGGTGTCGACAAATTAATTCGCATGACCGAAATTAACGATATGGCAGGTGCGGTCGTAATTGATGCGATGGCATCAGCACTTATCGAGCAGTATAACGACATAGTGGAAAATGAAATTAATGAAAATTTCCCGAAGCTTCACCGAACATCAAGATTTAGTCCTGGGTACGGTGATTTGCCCATTCAGATACAGAGCGAATTTTTGAACATGATTGATTCAGTTCGGAAAATCGGTCTTACAACAAATAACAGTAATCTTCTTATCCCGACAAAATCGGTGACTGCTATCTTTGGACTTAATAAATCACCCGAAATTAATAAACCAAAGTGCGAAAACTGCAATAATTCAAATTCATGTAAATATAAAGAGACTGGAGAGCCTTGTGGACTTTAAGACATTAATAAAAAATGATTTTCTTATATTTGACGGTGCCTTTGGCACCGAAATTCAAAAGCTTAGAAGTGAGCCTTTCGAAATACCCGAGCTGTTAAATTTTACAGACCCCGAGCTTATAAAGCATATTACCAGAAGCTATATCGAAAGCGGCTCCAAGCTTGTCTGTACCAACACCTTTGGCGCGAACAGATATAAGCTTAAAAAGCACGGAAAGACTGTCGATGAGGTAATAGAAAAAGCATTAGCTCTGGCAAGAGAAGCCGCAGAGGGTACAGACACCCTAGTGGCTTTAGACGTTTCAACACTAGGACAACTCCTTGAGCCGACAGGCACACTGACATTTGAAGAAGCATATGACGCTTATAAGGAGATTATGCTAGCCGGTGAACGTTATGGTGCTGATGTAGTCGCAGTTGAAACCATGACAGATTTATACGAGCTTAAAGCGGCAGTGCTTGCTTGTAAGGAAAACACCTCGCTTCCCATAATTTGCAGTATGACCTTTGAGAAGAACGGACGTACCTTTACGGGCTGTTCAGCTTCAGCAATGACATTAACGCTTGAGGGGCTGGGTGCAGATGTAATCGGCGTAAACTGCTCTCTCGGTCCGAACGATTTGAACGAAATTGTAAAAGAAATACTTTCGGTTACCGAGCTTCCCGTAATGGTAAAGCCGAACGCAGGGCTTCCTGATCCTGTTACGAATAAATTTTCCTTAAGCAGCGATGATTTCGCGGCACAGATGAAGCATTTTGCCGAAATTGGCGTTAATATACTGGGTGGCTGCTGCGGAACATCTCCTGAATATATAAGAAAATTATCGGAAGCTATTAAGACTGTAACCCCCGATAGAAAAGCTCCCGATATAACCCCATCAGTGTGCAGCTCCTCAAGGGTAGTTAAAATCGACTGTCCAAGAATTATCGGTGAAAGAATAAACCCGACAGGTAAAAAGCTTTTCAAGGAGGCTCTAAAAGACAACAACCTCGGTTATATTTTAAACCAGGCTATCGAGCAGGTAAACGCAGGTGCAGACATACTCGATGTCAATGTAGGACTCCCCGAAATAGACGAAAAAGACATGATGGTGCGGGTAATAAAGTCACTTCAAGGTATAACCTCTCTCCCCCTCCAAATCGACAGCACAAAGCCTGAGGTTATCGAAGCCGCACTCAGAATTTATAACGGTAAAGCTATCGTAAATTCCGTTAATGGCGAAGATGAAATTCTCGACACAATACTTCCTATTATAAAGAAATATGGAGCAGCCGTTGTTGGGTTAACTCTTGATAAAAACGGTATTCCATCAGAGGCAACAGACCGTTATAATATAGCCTGCAAAATCCTTGATAAAGCACTGGAATATGGCATAAAGCGTGAAAATGTATTCATCGACTGCCTAGTTCTGACTGCCTCGGCAGAACAAAAAAACGTTATGGAAACGCTTAAAGCAGTTAAGATGGTAAAAGAAAAGCTGGGGTTAAAAACTGTTCTCGGCGTATCGAATATATCCTTCGGACTTCCTAACCGTGAGCTTATAAATCACACCTTTTTATCAATGGCACTTTCTTATGGCTTGGATTTGCCGATTTTAAACCCGAACATTGCCGCCATGACAGGAACTGTCCGTGCATTTAAGGTATTATCAAATATAGACACTGGCTCCGCAGAATTTATATCAGCGTATAGCGGTGCTTCAACCGTGCAAACCGAAAAAAGCGAAATTACATTAGAGTATGCGATAACAAACGGATTAAAAAACGAAGCTGCCGCAATTACGGAAAAGCTATTAGGAATCATGTCACCGATGGATATAGTTTCCGAAATATTGATACCTACACTCGATAAAATCGGTGTTCAATTTGAAAAAGGGGCTCTATTTCTGCCCCAGTTAATCTTATCCGCAGAGGTATCGGGAAAAAGCTTTGACGTAATAAAGCGTTTTATTGAAAAAAGCGGTCAGAAGCAGGAACCTAAAGGAAAAATCGTAATCGCAACCGTAAAAGGCGACGTTCATGATATAGGAAAAAATATTGTAAAGGTACTACTTGAAAATTACGGTTATAATGTAATAGATTTAGGCAAGGATGTGCCCGAAAGCCTAATCGCCGAAACTGTTAAGAACGGTGGCATTAGGCTGTGCGGCTTATCGGCACTTATGACCACTACCCTCCCCGCAATGGAGGAAACGATACGGCAGATTAAAATAACCTCCCCCGACTGTAAAATTATGGTAGGTGGTGCAGTTTTAACCGCCGATTATGCAGAAAAAATCGGTGCTGATTATTACGCCGACGACGCAAAAGGTGCAGTAGATATAGCTAAAAAGGTCTTTGGATAAAGTAAACGAGCATAATTAATCGATTGATTGGTTATGCTCGCTTTATTTTTATAATTATCTATCTTTCATTTCGTGAATTTTTGCGATTGCTTCAGGCGGTATAAGTGGCGATGCTTCAAGAGCTTTAATTTCTTCTTCAGATATACCCTGTTCAAAATCTATATCCTTGATAACCTCTATAAGTTCTGCGAAATTTTCTTTCGAGCCCTCTATAACAACGCTGTCGTCAAGCTCAAAGCTTGTATCTCCCGAAATAGTTTGAACTGCATAAGATACCACCTGCTTTATCACGGGTTCGCTAAACTCGAGTGAATATAAGCTATCTGCTATTTTTGCAATATTATCGGTATCTGAAAGCTTCTCAATAATACTCTCTGGGCTCGTAAAATCAATACTCTTCAAATTAGTTATAATATCAGAAATTGCATACAGGTCCTCAACCAAATCCTCACGGGTTGAATAATTAAAGGAATTTGAAAAGCTATGTAAAATAGAATTATCACTCTTTTCAAAGACAGCGCTTATTGCTGTATTTATCAGCTCCAAACGTTCCTTTTCCGTTGCAGAAATTATGTTTGTGTCAAAATACAAATCTGTGTAAAGCTTAATGTTATCCTTTTCCAGTATCGACTCAGGAGATGCAATTATTCTAGGTGCAGAGCTTATAATTAGGTCAGCACGTTGTGCTTCCTCCATATACTTTATGTCGGGTATAAGCATTACTGCCGCAAGAATACATAACGGTGTTGCTATACCTACGATTAAGCCTGTCGCTTTTGATGGCTTACTGATAGGTTCTTTCTTGAATTTCGCTATTAGCTTTATTATTAGCCAAATGATGTTTATTAAAATAATACATGAGATAAACAAGATAATAAAAATCGGAATTTGCAATATTCTTATTATGCTATCGCTAAGAACTGATGAAATAAGCGAGCTGCTAATCCCAAAGCCCTCTGCTGTTCCTGCCGCAGAAGCGTGTAAGTCCCTTATCTGCTGCCATTCATTTAACGAAGAGGAAATTGATGAAGTAAATATTGTAGAAATAAATATGCTTACCAACGTGAATCCGAGTACACGAAGCCCGCCCCGCCAGCCAGTTTTCCAGCCGTAAATAGACAAAAGTATAACCGCCACTAGGGTAATGATTATGTATGTTGCGTTTAAAATACTAGCAATCATTATATAACGCTCCTTTAAAACAAAACTTCGTTACTCTTCTCTCATGTGTGACCCTCTATGATTTCTCATAAAGAATAGTAAATTAATAAGGGATTTATGAAATGGAATGAAAATTCCTTTATCTATCATTTCGTTAATTTCGACTTCTGATGCCCATTTAACCGCTTGTACTTCCTCATATTGAAGCTTAAGTTTACCGATATCCAAGTCCTTATGAACAGTATAAATATCATCAAAGCCTTTTTCAAAATGAACCGTTAGGATAGGTCTCGTATCATCGAGGTTTAGCTTATATCCTATTTCCTCGAGCACCTCACGTTCAGCGGCAGCCTTACTTGTCTCGCCCCTGACTACACTTCCGCCTACCGTAATATCCCACATATTAGGCCAGCCTTCTTTAAACGGTTGGCGCTGCTGAATAAGCATTTCGTCCTTAGAATTAAAAATGCATACATGAACAGCTATATGATAATACCCGTCGGGAATTGGTTCGCCACGCCTTACGGTATAATCTGTTTTTTCCCTATCTCTCGTATATAAATCAAATATTTCCATTTATAACTGCCTCGCTGTATTAATCAGTTCTTCTGCATTCTTCAGTGAAATTTCGCTGTCTGAGTCACCGGAAATAATCCTTGCAAGCTCACGTTTTCTTCCCTCATCATCAAGCTCATACACCTTCGTAAAGGTACGGCTTTCGTCGCTATTTTTCTCAATCATCAGATGTCTGTCTGCCATAGCCGCTATCTGAGCCAGATGCGTTACACAAAGCACCTGACGTTTACGTGAAATTTCTCTAAGCTTTACTCCAACCTTGTGGGCGGCACGTCCACTGATACCAGTATCTATCTCGTCGAAAATCATAGTAGGTATATTGTCGCAATCAGCGAGCACCGATTTTATGGCAAGCATAATACGCGATAATTCACCGCCCGAAGCAATTTTTTCAATAGGTTTCGGCTCCTCACCCTTATTCACCGATATAAGCATTCTAACGCTGTCCATACCTTTTACGGTAACCTTATCCTGTTTTATGTCAAAAAGCAAAATAATATTCGGCATATCGAGATAAACAAGAACCTTCATTATCTCGTTTGTAAGCTTTTCTGATGCCGCTTTTCTTTTTTCAGTTATCTCGGTGCCAAAACTTTTCACCTTGTCGCCGAGTATTTTCTTTTCATTATAAAGCTTTTCCCGTAAATCGTCTGAAAATTCAAGCTCGGCAAGCTCATCCTGCCATTTTTCATACTCAGTTATCAGCTCATCAATTGTCATTCCGTATTTACGCTTGAGCCTTTGCATCTCGCTTACTCTCTCCTGTAAATACGCAAGTCTTGCCTTATCGTTGCTGCTGTTAATTAAGCCTCCAAGCTCTCCTTTGATATCCACAAGGTCGATTATAATGCTCTTTAGTCTTTCAGAAAGCTCCGTACATTGCGGTAAAAATTGAGATAACGATTCTAAATCCGACTTACTTTCCGAAAGCTTATCCACTGCACCCACGGAATCATCCCAACCGCTAAGGCTGTAATAAATTTTATTGATAGTTTGTTCAATAAATTCGCTGTTTTGCAAGGCATGAAGCTCATTTACTGCTTCGTCCTCCTCGCCTTTAATAAGCTTTAAGGCTTTTATTTCCTTAATACGTTCCGAAAGGATTAATATTTTATCATTCTTCAGTTCATCTTCTGCTTCAAGCTTTTTGATTTTTCTCGTCAGCGCCTGAAACTCTTTAAAGCACTCGCCATATCTTTCGAGCAAATCACCCAAATTGCCGTAATTATCAAGAATGTCACGCTGATTATCGCTGCTCATCAGAAGCTGGGTGTCATGCTGTCCATGGATATCGATTAGCTTGGACGCAACTTCCCGCATAACCGATGCTGTTGCGGTTCTGCCATTTATTCTCGCGACACTTTTTCCGTCTGTGGAAATTTCTCTAGCAAGCATAAGCTCGTTATTTTCTGTCGGATAACCATATTCAGCCGCTACTGCCGCCGCATCGGTCGGAATAGCATCAAACAAAGCCGAAACCACAGCTTTATCCGCTCCTGCTCTTACTATATCCTTATAAACACGTTCCCCTAGAATAGCGTTTATTCCGCCGATAAGTATACTTTTACCGGCTCCTGTTTCACCACTGAAAATATTAAGCAGCTCCGAAAAGCCTATCACGGCTTTTTCTATAATTGCTAAATTCTCTATGTAAAGTTCTTTAAGCAAGATAATTTACTCCTTAAAGCATTTTTAATAATTTTTCGGTAAGCTCTCCCGCATCTCTTTCAGTTCTCGTAAGAATAAATATTGTATCGTCTCCCGCAATCGTTCCGACAACACTCTGCATATTCATAACATCAAAAGCGGCGCAAGCGGCATTTGCAAGCCCTGAATGGCACTTAACCACAACTGTATTAAGCGCGTAATCAACATTAATAACCGACTGACTGAAAATTCCTGTGAGCCTTACGCCTCTTTTCACAGTAGGCAAAGCATAACGGCTGACGCCATTTTCAGACATAACCTTCTCTAAACCCAGCTCGTTAATGTCCCTCGATACCGTAGCCTGTGTCACCTCATAACCATGAGAACGCAGTAAGGATATAAGCATTTCTTGATTTTCGACTTCGTTTTCCCTGATAATGGTTAAGATTTCCGCTAATCGTTTTTTACGCAAGTTCAGTTCCTCCCATTCATTTCAAAGGCCTCATAAGCTTGTTATGAACAGCGTCATAAAAGCTATTCTTGTCAACATCGATTATATCTAAAAATACATCTGATTTCGAAATAACTACATAATCCTCATCAGATATATTAATTCCTTCGTCTCCGTCAATTGAAACAAAAACCTGACATAATTCATAACCGTCGTATCTGACAATAATAGGCTCCTCGCCTTTGAAAAGCATGGGTCTGCCAAATAGTGTATGTGCACATAAAGGTGTAAATTCAATGCACTCAAGCTCAGGCTCGATTATCGGTCCGCCTGCTGATAATGCATATGCGGTTGAACCAGTCGGAGTGCTGAAAATAATACCATCTGCACGAATTCTTGAAACCTCACTGCCCTTACTTAAAACTATAAATTCTGGCAGCTTAGCGTATGTGCTTTTCATGAACACTACGTCATTAAGTGCTTGATAATTCTTACCCCTAACCGTAACATTCATCATCATACGCTTTGATATGTTATAATTCCCCTCCTTGAGACGTTCGAGCTTATATAGTTCGTCGCTTTCGAGTGTAGCCATAAAACCAAGTCTGCCCGTATTTATGCCTAATAAGGGAATACCGATTTTCGCCGCTTCCTTACCCCAATGAAGAATTGTTCCGTCGCCGCCGATGGTTATAACTACATCTGCACCATCAATTGTGTTAATACTGCCGTTTGTCGCAATTCCTAAGCCCTCGATAACTGAAAGCACCGACGGCAGAACCTCTTTTGTCTTTTCTTTTTTAAGATTGCAGCATATCGCAGCTTTCATTTGAGTTTCTCCTTGAAGCAAAATATATTATGTATTCCTGATTACCGTCCGTACCTTTAATTTCCGATGGAATGGCTCCTATACTTTGGCAACCTAAGCTATCTATAAACACTTCCATATCCCGAAGTATCTTTAACCGCTCTTTTTCATCTTTTAAAATACCATTTTTTAGATGCTTTTTCCCCACCTCAAACTGCGGTTTAATTAATGCAACCACTCGAGTTAGTGGCATAATAAAACGCTTTATTTCTGGTAAAATAAGCTTCAATGATATAAACGACACATCAATTGTAATAAAATCGATTTTTTCGTCTATACTTGCAATTCTGATGTCAGTTTCCTCAAGAGAAATTACACGCAGGTCGTCTTTTAGTTTATGATGAAGCTGGCTTTTGCCCACATCAACAGCATAAACACGACTGGCACCAAACTGAAGCATACAATCAGTAAAACCGCCTGTCGAAGCACCAACATCAAGACAAGTCATACCCGTAAAATCTAGGTTAAACGCTCTCACTGCCGTTTCAAGCTTATAACCGCCCCGTCCGACATATTTCGGAAGCTCACCTTTCAATATAACAACATCATCATCGGAAATCGGCTGCGACGGCTTTAAGCATATACTGCCGTTTACCTCAATTGCTCCGCTTTTTATGAGTCCGCTCGCTATGTTTCGGCTTTCGGCAATACCCTTTTCGTGAACTGCTACATCAAGTCGTTTCATCGTTTGTAATAAAATCCTTAAGAGAATTAAAATCCAGGGCACAATTTATCGCCTGCGTTTCTACATCAGCGTACGAAACAAAGCCCTTAATACCCCTATATTTATATATGCCCCTCCAGCTGCGAGACATCAGCATTAACGCCAGCTTCTCAGCAATACCGCCGTTTTCGGAGCTTTCTTCTATAAAATATATGCTTTCATATTCAAAAATCTGCTGGAGCAAATTATCAGAAAGCGGATAAATCTTGATAAGCTGTAAAACATCATATCCCATAGGAATAAACTTCCTTAACATTCCTGTTAATCTGCCATAGGTTATGATAAGCCTTTTACCGCTCTTACCGATAAATTTATATTCGCAGTTTATTTCATAGTTTTCATCCTTTGAGTACGGCAGAGTACCTCTTGGATACCTAATCACTGCAATACCCTTGGTTTCGTATAAAGCATTATACATACAGGCAGGAATTTCTTCGCTGTATGCTGGTGAAAATATTGTGGTATTAGGTATAGACGAAATAATAGGTACATCAAAAATACCCTGATGTGTTTCCCCATCTTCACCTGTTAAGCCCGCTCTGTCAACCGCCAGAACAATATGCAAATTCTCAATTGCGGCATCGTGAATAAGCTGGTCAATTCCTCTTTGTAAAAATGTACTGTAAACCGCAAAAACTGGCAGCTTCCCCATCGAGGCAAGTGCCGATGCAAAGGTCACTGCGTGTCCCTCAGCTATACCTACATCAAAAAAACGGTTTCTGTGCTTTTTAGCGAAAAAATTACAGCCTGTTGCATATTTCATTGCAGCGGTTATAACAATTATATTCTTATCAATCTCACCCAGTCTTAGAAGCTCACTGCCGAAAATCTCCGAGGCGGTTGGTTGTTTTTTCTTTTCTGTGCCGCTTTTGTCAATTCCGTGATATTGCCCCGCATTTTCCTCTGCGGGGGTATAACCTTTACCTTTTGTGGTTTTAACGTGAATTATACAGGGTTCGTCTATCATTTTAGCAAATTCGAGGATTTCAATAAGCTCCTCGATATTATGCCCGTCAACAATGCCATAATATTTTACGCCAAGGTTTTCGAAAAGATTGTCATGTATTAATGCACTTTTTACCATTCGCTTAGTTTCACTGACCGAGCGTGACACATTTTGTCCTAGAGTAGTTTTTTCGAGTACATCTTTAACCCTTAGCTTCGTGCGGTAATAGCTTTTAGATGAACGGATTTGCGATAAATATGCGGCAACTGCTCCCGAATTTTTAGAAATTGACATTTCATTATCATTAAGTACGATTATTAAATTGCCATGCTCTTTGCGGACATTGTTTAAGCCCTCGTAAATTTCGCCGCCTGTTAAGGCTCCATCACCGACAACAGCTATCACGGAATTCTTATAATTACCGTTTAGTCTCATTGCACTTGCGGCTCCCAAAGCCGCCGAAATAGAAATACTGCTATGGCCTCCGATGAAGGCATCGTGCTCAGACTCATGCGGCCTTGGAAAGCCAGAAATTCCGCCCTCCGAACGCAGCAGGTTAAATTTATCCAGTCGACCTGTAAGAATTTTATGCGTATAGGCTTGATGTCCAACATCAAATATTATCTTGTCATCTGGTGTTGTAAACACGCTGTGTAGGGCAATTATGAGCTCAACTGTACCAAGATTTGAAGCCAGATGACCGCCTGTTTTTGAAACACTTTCTATTAAAAACGTGCGAATATCATTCGCAAGTAACTTTTTTTCTTCTAAATTAAGCTTCTTAAGTATTTCGGGATTTATTTCGTTTTCATGAAGCAATGCTTCGCCCCCTTGTTATACAGAAAATATAATGCCGATTACAGCACCCAGCACCGCTCCTACAAGCACTTCAAGCGGGGTATGACCTAATATTTCCTTTAAATCGGTATCCTTGTCATCAAGCATATCAAGCTCGTTAAGCTCGGATTGCTCTGATATAGAAAGCAACGTCTTTTCGTCGCCGCCCAGCTTTTCAAATTCATCTTCATATTCTGAAATAACCCTGTTTAGACGGTTAATCTCTCTTGCATGAAGTCCTGCCGCACGGCGAACACCAGTAGCATCATACATTACGACCAGTGCAAGCACCATAGCTAAAGCAAACTCAGTCGAGGCTATACCATGCACTCTAAAAATCACAATCGCAAGGGACGTTACAGTAGCGGAATGTGACGAGGGCATACCTCCTGGACCGAGAATTCGTTCAGGGTTAAAGGTTTTATGCTTAATAATATATGCAATTGTCTTGATTATTTGCGCGCTCACCCAACTTACAATTGCCGCAATCAGCGGGGTATTTAAAAATACATTCATCTTATAACCATTTCCACTTATTTTTTTCTTCCTAATAGGCTTAACGTAAGAGTTTTTATGAATTCATTATTTGGTATATTTATTAGTTTTTTCATGGCATTATCTGTGTATTCCTTGGCCAGCATTTCTGCTCCCTCTAACCCAAGTAAAGTCACTGAAGTGGTTTTCCCGCTACTTTCATCGCTGCCAATAGGCTTTCCAAGCTCTCTTTCGTCACCGTTAACATCAAGAATATCATCTATTATCTGAAAAGCGAGACCTAGATTTTCACCGAATTCATCTGCATTCCTTATATCTTCTTGACTGCCATCGGCGGCAATTACTCCGCACTTACACGCAGCAGAAATAAGTGCCGAGGTTTTCATTTTATACATTTGAAGTAACTCGTTTATATCAGGTTTTCGCATCTCGTATGTTATATCAAGCTGCTGTCCACCTATCATACCTGCTATTCCTATTCTTGTGCTTATTTCCTTCACAAGAATAGCACCATTTTTAGAACTGGCGGCTATTCCAAAAGCCTCAGTTATTAGTGCATCTCCCGCAAGAATTGCCGTAGCCTCGGGAAACGCTTTATGACACGAGGGTTTTCCCCTGCGAAAATCATCGTCATCCATCGCAGGTAAGTCGTCATGAATAAGCGACGAGGTATGAATATATTCCAGCGCCACTGCCGCGTTCAGAGCATCGTATAGGTTTCCGCCGAAGCTTTCACAAAAAGCGAGAGTCAAAACAGGACGAATTCTCTTACCGCCTGCTTCAAGGCTATAACGCATTGCATCAGCTACCTTACTGCCACTAAGCTCTTTGTAGAGTGTATTTTCTATTAAAGAAATATATTCTTTGTTTTTTACGTCATAAATCATTCTACAAACAGCTCTTTCAGTGCAAGCTGAGCGTTATTCATCTCGTCTTTGCATAAAGCTATAAGCTCCGATGCTTCTGAATAAAGCTTAAGCGCATCTTCTAAAGGCAGCTCATCATCATTCATTGCGTTCGATATTTCATTCAGACGTTTCATCGCCTGTTCAAACTTTAAATCCTTTGACATCTCTATTTGGTCTCCTTTTCAATAACCTCTACAGAAAGCTTCCCATTGTGTAGCCTTAAGCTAAGCACATCGCCTATATCTACGCTTTCAGCGGATTTTACCACATTATTATTTCCGTCAAACGCTCTTGCAAAGCCTCTCATCAATACATGTACGGGGCTTAACGCAGTAATGGTTTCTGCGATACCCTTTAAAGCAAGACTTTTCCTTTGAAATAAGGATTTGGCATTTATCTTAATATGATTTTCCAGTAAAAGTAATCGTTCCGTTTCGGTCTTAAGCCTTATTTTAGGGGATTTTAAATTGATTTCATTCATGATACCCAGAAGGCTTTTATATTTTTCTTCTAGCCTGTGCTTCGCAAGAGAAGCCAGATTTTTATGAAATTCGGTCAGCCGTTCTTTTAAGTCCGACATATCAGGAACTGCAAGCTCTGCCGCCGCTGATGGAGTGGGTGCTCTCAAATCCGCCACAAAATCAGCAATCGTAAAATCGGTTTCATGTCCTACGGCAGAAATAGTCGGAATTCTAGAATTAAAAATGGTATAAGCCAGCTTTTCGTCATTAAATGCCCATAAATCCTCAATCGAGCCGCCGCCTCTGCCAAAAATAATCACATCGGCATCTGTGCTCCCCGCAAGACTAAATGCCTTTATCAAAGACATCGGTGCATCTTTGCCCTGAACCAGCGCAGAAATTAAAGTTACCTCAGCAAACGGATACCGTCGCTCTAGAATACTAAGCATATCCTGTAACGCCGCACCCGTTTTTGCGGTGATAATGCAAATCTTAGACGGAATTTGCGGAATAGGTCTTTTTTGCTCAAAATAACCCTTTTCATAAAGCTTAATTTTAAGCTTTTCAAACTCCTCAAAGAGATTTCCCATTCCTGCGGCTTCAATATTCTCAGCGTAAAGCTGATAAATACCGT
Source organism: Ruminiclostridium sp. (assembly GCA_031549645.1). GTDB lineage: Bacteria > Bacillota > Clostridia > Oscillospirales > Ruminococcaceae > Ruminiclostridium_E. The sequence goes on from JAVBPL010000091.1 coordinate 27,494, forward strand.
CACGCTCGAAAACCTGTATCCGCCCTCTTATATTCACCTGCTGTCCATTTTCAGGGATTTCCTTCAGCTTTAGGGTATCAGCACGGAACATCACGCATTTTATTGATGCCGAGCTGTCTTTTAGGGTGAAATAAAAATGTCCGCTTTTTATGTGGTTAACGAAATTCGAGATTTCACCGCTTACGGTGACATGGCTTAAATTACTGTCATCTTTAAGTTTTTCAGCTATATAATGATTAAGCTGTGAGACGGTTACTGCATCAGATTTGCTCATTATTTTTTTCCCTGTAATATGAGCCTAAAAGCCCGCTGATAAAGCTGCTGTCCTGTTTATCAGCGTATTCCTTTGATAATTCAATCGCCTCGTTTATAGCAACCTTATCGGGTATTTCGCCCAGAAGCATTTCGTAGATTGCCATTCTCATTATTGTCAGATTAACCTTCGGTATTCTTTGAACCGAGCGTGTTGTGCTAAAACGTGCTATTATTTCGTCGATTTCTTCCTTCTTTTCACCCACACCTTTTACTAGCCTTAATGCTGATGCATTTGTCTCAAGCTCAAAGCTTTCGGTGTTTGTTTCAAGTATTTCTTCATAATCGCTGCTGTTTAGCTCAAGCTGATAAAGCAGCATCAATGCCGCTTCTCTCTCCTCATGTCTTGTCATTTAAAATTCCTATCTATATATTCTATTCGTCTTCGTTTGTTATCAAAATTCCTGATATTTTAACATTTACCTTTGATACAGCAATTCCCGTCATGTTCTGTACAGCCGATTTTATACTGTGCTGAACCGCCTCAGCAACGCTTACAGCCTTACAGCCCTGAACCACAATTATACTTATATCTATTTCAGCTGCTTCGCTCGAAAGACGCACCTTAATAGGGCTCAGAAACCGTCCAGCTACAGCCTTTGAGGTGTCATTCACTGCGATATGCTGACCGTTAACAGCTACACCTGTTATTTCTGTTGCCGCAAGCTCTGCTATCTTTTCGATAACTTCGTTTGAAATCTTTAGATTACCGCCTGATTTTACCGCTTTCTTATCCATAATAAACCTCATTTCCTCTTGAGTCGCTACGCTCGAGTATGCTTCTCTGAAAGTGTAGCGAAATTTTGCATATTTAGCCAATATACTAGCATTATAACACAATTTCATTAAAGGCACAAGCATTTTATTAAAATTCCCGACAACTATTTTTCCATATAATATAATAAAACGCCTTGCATTTTAACAAGGCGTTTCAAGTATTTATCTAGCTATTAATTAATCTCAACGATAGTTATATTTTCGGATAGCACCTCGATTTCAGAAAGGAGAGTGCTCTTTATTTTAGCCGCATCCTCTGCCTCCAGACCATTTGTTCTGACGATTATGTTTGCGCCCTTATCTGAAAGATAACAAAGCACCTCATCAAAGCCCATTGCTCGTAGCAGTGTTTCAATTTTAGTTTCACTTTCGATATAATTCTTTATCTGTGTCGCGTCACGAGCTAATACCTCGAGATATTCGCCTGTTTCGTCACCGCCATTATACATAGCTGCCATGAATTCCTTGGCTTCGTCACGGCTTTCCTGCTTGTCAAGCCTTGCCTTTGCAAAATACGCTTCAATCTCAGGCGAAAGGTTTGATGAAACATCAATAAATTCTGTTGCTTGCCCCCCCGACACGAATGCCGCATCACCGTAATTTGTACCTGCGTCGAGTGCTGAAATTCCGTCATCTGCTGGCTTCACCATATCGGCACCAACTGCAAGATAATTAATATAGATTGCTGTACCTAGAATTAAAGTTAACCCTGCTATTACAATTTGCTTTTTACCGATAATTAAATTTAGTCTTGGAAGTCTCCTGATTATTCGTTTGATACCCATTTCTTGTCTCCTTTTTATGTAATTATTATTAATGTGTTACGCACACTCTTGCACTGCTAATACCTAGTACCTTTGAAACCGTTTCTACTATTTTTTCCTTTATTACTAAATCGCCCCCACCCTCGCATATCACCGCAACTCCCCTGACAACGGGCGTTTTTGTGGTTTTAACTGCTGTTTCTCTTTCGGAATACACATTCTCGTCAAGGTTTTCAAGTGTCAGCATAATTTTAACACGTCCCGCGCCCTCGATTTCCGCTACTATGTCGCACAAACGCTGCTCGAGCGTATCGATATAAGCTACGGTATCATTATTGATATCGGGTGTCTTGCCGTCCTTGCTTTCCCCACCGAACAAATCTGCAAGGAAAATCAAGATTATTAAGAAAAAGCCTATAACAACCAGTATTTTTACAGCCTTATCATTTTTTAAAAGCTTTGGTATATTTAAAATATCAGCAGCTTTCATTGAGTTCCTTCCTTTTCACGCTATTCAAATTCAATGCTCACCTTAATATCCGAACCAACCTCCTCCGTCACTATATCCGATGCTCTTTGGAAATCATCGTATTCTGAAAGAACAAGCTTAATTTCATTAATAGATATGCTGTGCAAACCTGAAATATTAACAATTACATAAATTTTTTTAGGGCTTATCTGATTATTTACTAAAACTTCACGCACTCGTTCGGAAAGCTCGGTAGCTATTGCATTTTTACGGTCATTCGTAAGAGAGGCTGTAAAATCAACATACGGTTTGGAATTAATCTCTCCTGCCATCGATTTAAAATCTATGTGTTCGTTTGAAAAAGAAAAAATAATACTAGCAATGAAAAAACATGAAATAAGAAAATTTATCTGCTTATCAAAGCTGTTTACTGGTATAAGCATTTTAAGAATACCTACCCCCACTGCAACAAGGCAGATATTTAAGAGAGCAGCTCGCATTAACCCACACCCCCGTTATACATAAAGAGCATAATTGCCACTGACACCACCATAAGCACCACAAAGGACATAAGCATAGCAAGTATAATAGCCATCACATTTTCACCGCTTTTGATGAGTTTCGTCATAGTATCGGTTCCGAACATTTCGCTAATTGATGTAAGCAGCATTAAGGCTAATCTGTAACCGACAATCGACATAAGTGAGGGTAAAACCAGTGCAATTACTGCAATTATCCCAAAGGTGCCTGTACTGCCCCTAACCAGTCCGACACTGCTCTTAACAGTTGCCAGCGCATCACTGACGGCACCGCCTATTATAGGTACAGAGTTCGACACCGCAAACTTAGCGGCTCTTAGTGTCACGCTGTCAGCCGCTCCTGCCACGACTCCCTGAACTGATAACAAACCTACAAAAATTGTAACTAAAATTCCTAAAACCCAAATCACAATTTTCTTTATAAACTGGGCTATATTCTCGATTTTCAAATCAGGATTTACCGCACCCGCAACCGACACACCAAGAATACAGCTAGAAAGCGGAATAAGAAAAATAAGTATAAGCTGAGTTATAATCTGCCCCGCAATAATTATAACACTGCAAAAAACCGTGGCCGTCGCTATTTGCCCCGTTACCGCCATAATCCCTGCAAAAATCGGTATAAACACACCGAAAAAGCTTCCTGCCGCACTTAGTGTATCGGCTGTCCTTTCAACGCACTCGGCAATATTAGTACATATCATTCCAGCGCAGCAAATTACGCCGATAAGCTGAACGGTTCTAGCTGTATTCCCGCTCCCTGTGCTGTCTCTAAGCGACTCTAGGAGTGCAGAAAGAAGGATTATTCCAGCCACTGAAAAGAACATTTTGAGAGGCTTTGTAATCTCGGATATGAACGTCTCCCAGATGTAAGATAATGCATTTTGAGGTGAAATGCTAAGCACCCCACCGTTTTCAGGGGTGAGATTGTTTTCACCCAGCTTCTTCGCTACATCATTCGGCAGAGCCGATATTATTTCATCACTGCCGTAATCATCATTCCCCGACTCAGCGTAAATCCTATTAGGAAGTAAAAATAAAAAAAGCACCGTGCTTATGATACCGATAAATATTTTTCTAATTCTTTTCATATATTTTACATTCCTATGACATAAGGCTTATTATTATTGAAACTATACTTTCGAAAAGTGGCAGCGAAATCACAATTACCGCTATCTTTCCCGCTATTTCAAGCTTTGCTCCGATTGCCGCTTCACCTGCGTCCTTACAGGTGTCAACGGCAAGCTGTGTTATGTAGCAAATCGCCAGAGCCTTAAGTAAAACCTCGCCGTAAACTCCGCTGATACCAACCTTTGAGGTAAGCTCGTTTATTTTTAGCATCACTGGCTTCAGTACGAGGAAAACCGCCGCAAGGATTAAAATGCCTGCCATAAGCGAAATATACACACCAAATTCGGGCTTGTACTGCTTTATGATAATCGAAAGCACCGCCGCTATTAAGCCCACGCCAACTACCGCAAGTATGTTCATACAATCCCTACCACAAGCCGAAAACGCTCTTAATGGTTTCAAACAGCGTGGCTATTTCTTTTATAATCATCATCAGCACCACAACAAGTCCAGCAATAGTCGTCATCATCGCCTGCTCCTCACGCCCCGAATGTTTAAGAAGCTGCGTTAATACTGCGACTATTATGCCGATTGCGGCAATTTTAAATATTAAATCAACTTCCATTCAAACACACCATTTTCTTTTAAATTATTACCACCGCAATGGCTATCCCCATAAGCACTCCGACCGAGCGGTACATATTACTTTTCCTGCGTTTTTCGGTCTCGGCATCGGTTAAGCGGCTTTTGAAAAACTTTTTGTTCAGTTCAAGCATTGCAAGCTGACCGCCGATATCGGTACTGCCGAGAGACGAGCCAACCGACAGTAAAATATCCCTGTCATCAGGCGAAAAAGCGTTTAACTCTTTTACCGCTTTCTCCCATGCCCCGTGCCATGAGTTATCAGTGTTATTCTTTAAAATTGAATTTATGCTCTTTATAAATTCAAATCTATCAAGCTCCTTAAATAGCTCCTCTGCCTTCGCCGCATTATACCTAATATGTATAGCCATTTCTTCAAGCATCAGTATAATTTCTGAAAGCAGCCGCTCTCTTTCGCTAAGTCTTGCAGCTTGGTATAAGCCTACTCCTGTGCATAACACAACTGCTAAAATCGCAAATAAAATGTTCATTTTAATAATTCCTATAATCCTTTATTTTTCCTATATTCTCTCCTGTACCTAGATGAACAATATGACTTACCGCACCGCTTTCTATTATTTTAGAGATAAGCGGCGACTTTTCGGCTTCTGAAATGCTTCCTGCATGGGCAGTCATCAACATTCGTACTCCGCTGTAAAGACATGGGGTTATATCGAGGTCACCTATTTCATCAATAGCGACAAAATCGGGCGACAACGCCCTTATTGCCGTCATGATGCCTTTATCCTTCGGGAATCCGTCAAGCACATCGGTATTAGGTCCGAGGTCGAAGCTTATCTTTCCCATACTCTTTGCAGCAAGCTCACCTCTTTCATCAATCACCGTGATTTTATACTTTTCTGAAAGCTGACGGATATAATCCCGTAAGAGTGTTGTTTTAGCACTCATCGGACTGCCGATTAGAAGTACACTATTACCGCCGCCTGTTAAATTCACTAGTGCATCTGCTGAACCTATATATTCCTTAGCTATTCTAAGATTAATCGAGGTTATATCCTTGATGTTCTCCACCCTGCCATTATTTATAACCGCCGTTCCTGCAAAGCCCGCACGATGTCCGCCTTTAAGCGTAATAAAGCCCTCTGAAAGCTGCTTCTCGTAGCTGTGCAAGGAATAACCGCAAAAGGACTTAATAAGCTCGAAAAGCTCGTCCGCATTTAAGCTTATGCCAATTGCTGTACGTTTTATGCCTTGTTCCAACACAATCGATAAGCCGCATCTCATGCGTATCTCCTGTATGCTGTCACGTTCGGCTTTTGATAGGTTACACAATTCTTTTTTTAAAACAGGCACATATTCGAGAGCCTGCTCGAGCGGTGTTTTTTTAGCTTCTATCATTTTACATTTCCCCATGACAAGTTTTATTAATCTTATGCCAATAGGTAAAAAAAAAGAACAAGCTGTTTGAAACAACTTGTTCTTAATATTTATTCTTGTGGATGTAATTTAACAAACACACTGGCTGCTAAATCTTGATATTCAGGCGGAATTTTATAATTCTCATAATTTATCATCAGATAAAAGACATCTTTAAAAGTATCACCATATACAGAATTTTCAATAAGCTCTATATAATCAGGGTTCCCGCTGATATTCGGAACACTAACACCTGAACCACTTCCGTATGAATCCCTATACCAAAGCACAACTTCCAGCTTATCATAATTGATTTCCAATTCAGTATCAAGATCTATAAACTGACGGATATAAGCAATCGTGTTTTCGTAATGCGATTTTACCGGTAGCTTTCGACTTGTGCTATTTCCGCCATAATTTACTCGGTCATAGCTTACCTGGTATTCAAGTGTATAAATATTAGGGTCTGTAGATTCATCTCTCTGTTCATAGCTTTCAGCAAGTAAATCTTTTTTATACGCTTCAAGCACTGTATCAAAATCTATTTGTGCTGATATACCGTACAGTTGGTTAAACTTACCGTAAACAGCGAATTTTTTTGTAGCAATCATATCTTTCGTGTTATAACGCTTATCGTAAGATGCAAATGTTCGTTTAAATTCATCGACTATATTAGTTTTATACTCGTCGCTGGCTTCAAGCATCTTCCATTGTTCATCTGTATAGAACATTCTTCTTTTTACCGTGGAGCCATTTTTCAACTTATAATTTATGAACATTCCTGATACATTATCAGGATTGGTTGAACTGTCCATAGAATATATATCGCCAAGCTTATTCGCGTATTTTTCGTTACTAATTAAATGAATGTCATGAATTAACTCAATATTTTCAGGTTCATCAAAGGTGTATCTATTATAAAAACTTATTGACTCGATGTCGGAAACTTTTGGCACATACTCGCCTATACCAAAGCCTCTTGAATTAAGAAGCAGCAGAGCGAGTATTACCGATGCACCCACCATACCGATATATTTTACAAGAGCAAAATGGAATTTCTTGAAGCTCCGTTTCGTGAGTACCTCAAAGATTAAAAATCCGATAAAGCTTAATATCAGCATCGTAATAATATAAGGTGCAGCATCAGAATATCTGTCTGTCTGGATAGTTAATATAAATACCGAGATTATGGAATAAATAAGCAGTCCAAGAAGCGTATTAGAAACAAATTTGAACGCAAATGCATTCCCTACTCTTTCGGTCTTACGTCTGGTACCTAAAAAATATGATGCCGCTATCAATACTGCAATAAAGATAATTATTGGAAGAACATCTCTTATGCTGAGAAGCTCAAAGAAGTTTCCGACAAAATTAAGCTTATCAGCAGTAAATATGATTGATATTACAAACATAATCGGTGAAATACCTGCCGATGAATACATAAGCAGATCATTAGCATCCATTTGGTCGACATTTAAAAATGGGATTGTTGCTGTCAGTATAACTGCCGCAGGTAAAAAAATCAATACAAAGAATGCAATTATATTGCTTTCAAGGCTTCTTCCCGAAAGTGTAGCTGAAAATACTGATATAGCATAAAACGAAATTAATACAATTAAAGCTATAAGCATTAAGCCGAACGCCCAGTTGCATATATAATCCATATCGCCGAGATTAGCATACAGAATTATAAGTGCCGTTACTATGCTTACTATATTGATTAATAAAAATGGCACCAGCCCCGAAATAAAGTCTCCCCAAAACCGCTCACCATTCGTAATCGGCAGTGAATAATTCATATCAACAGCGGTTTTGCTATGATAATATTTAAAGTTACTGCTTACGGCATTGTTCATTAAGATAACAATCACGAGAAGTGAAACCGCACAAATAAATACCGAAAAGGCAAAGAAGGTGGACGATGCTGAAAAGCTCTCTCGTCTTTTAAAATGATCACCTACCGCAATAGCAAGGAGCGGATACGAAAGAAAGGAAAAAACTGTAAACATTATAAGCTGTGTTTTCATTCGTGAAAGCTTATACAGCATATATTTCATCATGCGATTATTTATTTGCAGCTTATTTGCTGCTAGTGTCGATTCCTGATTTATATTCATAACCCAGCACCTCCATTTCGTAAATAAATATTTCTTCAAGCGATAACGGAATTATATCCATAACCACGGGTGATAGTTTTCGGAGCTTTGCCTCTATCTCCTCATTCTCGCCTCTCGCAATGAGATAAATAATACTCCCCGTCTTTTCAAAATGCAGTAAATCCAGCTCATAAAATGCTTCTCTTGCAAGAGGCTCGGTGAATGCAACTTGAATTTTGTGGACGTTGCCCTTAACACTGTCAAGCTCACGATTAAAAACTATTTTACCTTTATGCAGAAGCCCGGCACGGTCGCAGAATTCATCAATCTCACGCAGATTGTGAGAGGAAATAATCGTCGTCATCTGGTTGTCGAGCATGGCATCAACCAGCATCTTTTTAACGATTATCCGCATCGTGGGGTCTAGCCCGTCAAACGCTTCGTCAAGGAGTAAATACTCGGGTTGACAGGCAATCGCACATATCACCGCAGCTTGCCT
>JAVBPL010000125.1:0-10871 GCA_031549645.1 Ruminiclostridium sp.
GTGGCCGAGCAAGGCACGCATGACGAGCTGTTAGAAATAAACGGGTTATATTCACGGCTTGTATCAACAGAATGATAGGGAGAGGGCTTAAATGAGCATTTATGACGAGCAAATCCGCGAGCGAATTAAATCCGATGCGGATAATTTCACAAATAGCTTTGTTAACCTTTCTAGTGTTGTGATGGGTGATATTCCTGCGCTTGACCTGGCTGCGGGGGTGCGTTCTAAAACCGCTATCGAAGAAATTCTAAAGTTTTTTCACATCAGCAGTACAGAAATCCCCGACAATATCACCGATATAAACGAACAGATGGATTATCTCCTAAATCCTGTCGGTGTAATGCGACGAATGATTAAGCTGACTGATGATTGGCACGTTAAAGCAATTGGCGTTACGCTTGCCACGTTTAAGGACAGCGGTGATGTCGTTGCGCTAATACCTCATAAGCTTTCTGGCTATGATTATTACGATGTGGTTAATATGAAATACGTTCATGTTACTCGAAAAGTAGCAATGAACATAAACGAAGATGCAATAACAATATACAAACCATTACCAATGACAAAAATTACACCGAAAATTTTTCTGCGGTTTTGCCTACAATCACTCTCGGTGAGCGATTTCGTCATAATGGCGATACTTATGCTTGCGGTTATCTTGATAGGTCTGCTGACACCCTATATGACAAACCAGCTATTCAAGAGCTCGCTATACGGCGGCGACGGCGGAATTATTATTCCTGCGGCGGTAATGCTGATAGGAACGGGTATTTCGTCAACGCTTTTCAGTGCATCACAAAAAATAGCCTCATCACGAATAAATACCCGTTCAAATCTAGCTGTATCAGCAGCTATGATGGCACGACTACTGTCACTTCCCGCCAACTTCTTCAGGGATAAAAATTCGGGCGAAATTTCGCAGCGTCTGGCTTCTGCGGAAGGCATCTGCGCAATGATAATTAATTCGTGCTTTACCACATCATTGACCTCTTTGTTCTCCCTAGTTTATATAGGGCAGATTTTTATTTACGCACCGTCTCTTGTGCTCCCAGCTGTAATTATCATTCTTGTAACCCTGATGGTATCTGTTTTAACCTCATTTGCTAATCTCCGCATTTCCAAAAAAATTATGGAATATGAAGCTGAAAAAAGCGGCTTGACCTTCTCATTAATTCGTGGCGTTCCGAAGCTCAAGCTTTCAGGGAGTGAACGCCGTGCGTTCTCAAAATGGTCTGATGTTTATGCCAAACGTGCCAAGCTAACGTATTCACCTCCGCTGCTGGTAAAATTTTCGGGCGTACTTTCAATACTAATTAGCTCTGTCGGTATGGTCGCAATGTATTTTTTTGCTGTAAAGGGTAATGTAAATATGCCAGACTACATGGCCTTCAATGCGGCTTACGGACAAGTATCGGGTGCGTTTACGGCACTTACTGGCACTGCGCTTGCCATTGCAAATATTGCGGTACAGTTTAACTTTATGAAACCGATTATGAACGCCATACCCGAAACAGCAAAGGGTAAAAAAATAATAACACACCTGTCAGGTGGCATAGATATTAACAATGTTGTATTCCGTTACAATGAAGGCATGCATCTGGTTTTGGACGATATATCCTTAAAAATTCATTCGGGACAGTATGTGGCAATTGTAGGTGCTACTGGCTGCGGCAAGTCTACGCTTATGCGAATACTGCTAGGCTTTGAAAAACCTGATAAGGGCGCGGTTTATTATGACCAGCAGGACTTAACCAATATAGAATTAAAATCTCTCCGTAAATACATTGGCGTTGTTACGCAAAATGGCAGGCTGTTTCAAGGTGATATATTTTCCAATATAGCTATCTCCGCTCCTCACCTTACGCTAGCGGAAGCCTGGAAGGTCGCCGAGCTTGCGGGTATAGCTGACGATATTCGTGCTATGCCGATGGGTATGCACACGATTATTTCGGAGGGTGATGGAGGGCTATCTGGTGGGCAAAAGCAAAGACTTATGATTGCCAGAGCAATTGCTCCGAAGCCTAAAATTCTTATGCTTGATGAAGCCACAAGCGCACTCGACAACATCACCCAAAAGCATGTATCCGATGCCTTGGCAGAACTAAAATGCACGAGAATAGTTATAGCGCATCGACTGTCTACAATTAAGCAGGCTACCCGCATAATCGTACTGGACGGCGGTAAAATTGCCGAAGATGGAACCTACGATGAATTGATTTTACAAAATGGGCTGTTTGCGGATTTAGTAAAAAGACAGATGCTTTCAAAAAACGAAAATAATTAGCAATTTCTTTTTAATAAGTAGAGCGTAAAAAAATCATCGTTTTTTTACGCTTTTTTTAATGTTAATATTTTAACCAAAGAAAATTAACACTTTGTCCACAGCTCAAATATTGACACCAAAGTGTCATTATTGTATAATATAATTAGCGAATTTACACTAAAAAAGTTGAAAATAAATATTGAAAGGATAAAGAATAAATGAAGAACCTTAAAATTGGCGCGAAGATACTTTTAGGCTTTGGTGTTGTAATTGCATTAATGGTTGTTATTGCAATTGTAGTTTTAGTTACAAACTTATCTTCAATCGACAACGTAAATGTTGTGTCTTATGACTCAGATTTACAAACCATGGGTAATGAGGTAAGAAAAAACTTTCTTAATGCTCAGGTCTCCGCTACACTTATGACAACTGCAACAGACGACTCGAATTACCAGACCTTCAAGGGATATGAGGCACAAATAGAAAAGTACTACCAGGATATGTTCACCCAAATCAATAAGTACCCTGTTTTACAGGAATACAAGGCTGCTGTTGATACATCATATTCGTATTTCAAGGAATACACAGCTGTTGTGCACGAGCTTGGGGCACTCAATGTAAGCTTAATTGAAGATAACGCATCGCTCTTGGCAAGCGGTAAAATACTTGCTGAGTCAACCAATTTGATTATTGACGACCAGTTAACCTCACTAAAAAGCGATATAAGCTCAGGCGCTGACTCCGCAGAGCTTGTCAGACGTACGGACCGCGTTTCCTCGGGAAGCGACATTGCAGATGAAATTTACTCCTTCCGTATGCTTGCGAAGGAAATTTCACTCACCTTCAATTCATCGCTGACAACCTCAATACTTGAACAAGTCGATAAGGCGTTAGCTGATATTACCGTTTATAGAGATGAAAGCACCCGCCAGAGTCAGATTGACAATGCAAACACTGTTATTAACGCTATCACTGAGTACAGAGCCTCAATGGTAGTATGGGGTGAAAAGTGCTTACAGAACGACAAAATAATAACTAACTTAAACAACACTCAGGCTCAGCTTCTCGAAGCTATTTCTGGTGCAATGAACGACCTCGATGTAGGAATGACAAATCAAATAAACGCCACAATTTCATCGTCAACGATGGCACTTATTATAGTTATTGTTATATCAGCAGTTTCAATTTTCGCAGCAGTTATACTCGCTTTCGCAATCATGGGCTCGATTACAAAGCCTGTTGCAAAGATGCAGAACATGATGCAAATAGTAGGAAATACAGGACGTATGAGATTTACTGATGACGAGATAGCCGAAATAAAGTCGGCAATTTCGAAGGACGAAATCGGTCAGTCTGTGGCAACATTTAGTAATATGATGGACCGTTTGGTTTATGTAGCAGGCGAGCTTGAGCTTGTTTCACAGGGTGACCTTACTGTGAGTATAAAAGCAATCGGCGAAGATGATACTATCAGTAATGCCGTAATCGAAATGGTGGATAAGCTTAACAATATGTTTAGCGAGATTAATCAAGCGACATTACAGGTTTCCTCAGGCTCACACCAAATCGCAGAGGGTGCACAGGCACTGGCTTCTGGTTCAACCGAGCAAGCTGCATCTATTGAGGAGCTGTCAAGCTCAATATCTGAGGTAGCTGACAAAACCAACGAAAACGCAACTATGGCGGGCAAGGCTGCTGGTTTATCAATAAGCATTAAGGAAAATGCCCAGAAGGGTACAGCCCAGATGGATAACATGATGAAGGCAGTAAACGAAATCAACGAAGCTAGCCAGAACATAGGCAAGGTAATCAAGGTTATCGATGATATCGCATTCCAGACGAACATACTTGCACTTAACGCCGCGGTTGAAGCCGCTCGTGCAGGCGAAGCAGGCAAAGGCTTTGCAGTGGTTGCAGACGAGGTTCGTAACCTTGCGGCAAAGAGCGCAGAGGCAGCTAAGGACACAAGCGGTTTGATTGCTAACTCAATCGAAAAGGCAGAGCTTGGCGCAAGAATTGCAAGCGAAACCTCAGCTTCACTCAGTGAAATTGTTTCAGGTATAAATGAGAGTGCTGAAATAATCACAAATATCTCCGAGACATCTAACGAGCAGGCTGTAAGCGTACAGCAAATTAATACCGGTATCGACCAGGTAGCACAGGTAGTTCAGCAAAACAGTGCGACAGCGGAGGAAAGTGCCGCCGCTTCTGAGGAGCTTAACAGCCAGTCAACCCTGCTTAGCGAGCTTGTTTCCCAGTTTAAGCTTAAACAGCAGTACTAAATTTTTCTATAATACTTACACCAGTTGGAGAAATTCAACTGGTGTTTTTTCTGTTTATATGTTATAATGATATTGTTAAAATTTTTATAAGGTGTTGGATAATAAAAATGAATTACCCAATTGATATAAGTAAACCATGGTATCACGGCTCAAATGTTGAATTTGAAATTTTAAAAGCTGGCTCAACAATAACACAGTGGAAAGAACTTGCCGAAGCCTTTGGGGCGCAGCCGTCTGTACTTAGTTATGATGATGTTTTAGGTGATATTTCACATAATGGAACTGAAAAAGCTATTCTATATATTATTGATGAACCGCTAGAAATTGATGTTGATATTTATCAGCACCCAAGAACCACTATGGATAAGGGTGTTGAGTTTCTTACAAAACGTCCACTAAAATTGAGACGTATATTATAACCAAAAAAGCTTTGAGGTACTTAGCCCCAAAGCTTTTTTTGTTTTAATTAATACTATACAAAATATCGGAATAAGTCGGCATTGGCCAGCTTATTTTCGGCATCAGAGTTTCCAGCGTGTCCGCTACATTTCGTACCTCTCGCATTGCGGGAAGCACAGTATTTTGGAAAAACTCCGCCCGCTCCTTAATACTGCTTATATCACTTGCCTTTGACTGAAGCTCGGAAAGGATTTTATTGTTTTCCGAAAGCTCAAAAATAAGCTCGGAAAGCTTATTAGCAAGCTCGGTTTCAGTCTGGCTCTTGATGTTAACGGCGTTTTTAGCAATAACAGTATCGCAGATTTGCTTCTCATACTTTATACAGGCTGGGAGAATTTCACGCTTCGTAATATCTATCATTGTGAGTGCCTCGATATTCACTGCTTTTATATACGCTTCGAGGAGAATTTCGGTTCTCGAATGAACCTCGACTTCCGTGAAAACCTTATGCTTTTTAAACAGCTCTATATTCTTTTCATCAGCGAAATGAGGTAAGGCATCAGCCGAAGCTGCAAAATTAGGTAAATTTCTTTTTTCAGCTTCAAGGAGCCAGTTAGCATCGTAGCCGTTTCCGTTAAAAATAATACGCTTATGCTTTTTGAAAAGATTTATAAGTAAATCGTTGAGAGCACTTTTAAAATCCTCTGCCTTTTCAAGCTCGTCAGCTATTTTCGAGAGACTCTCGGCAACAATTGTGTTGATAATAATATTAGGACCAGCTATATTTAGGTTTGAGCCAACCATTCTGAACTCAAATTTATTACCCGTAAACGCAAAGGGTGAGGTGCGGTTTCTGTCTGTGGTATCCTTCGGGAATTTTGGCAGACTAGATACGCCTATATCGAATTGCTGTTTCTTGTCCTTAACTACACGTCCCTCGATTAGGGCATCAATTACATCATTGAGCTCTTCGCCAAGGAAGATTGAAACCACTGCTGGAGGGGCCTCGTTTGCGCCTAGTCTATGGTCGTTTCCGGCCGTCGCAACCGACAAACGCAGTAAATCTGCATAATCGTCCACCGCTGAAACAATCGCCGCAAGGAATGTCAGGAACTGTGCATTCTCAATTGGGGAGCTGCCTGGATCCAGTAAATTCTGCCCGTTACTGGTAGAAAGCGACCAGTTGTCATGCTTACCCGAACCGTTTACACCCTCAAAGGGCTTCTCGTGTAAAAGGCAGGCGAAGCCGTGTTTCGGTGCCAGCTTCTGCATTAATTCCATTGTTAATTGGTTATGGTCAGCCGCAAGATTACAAGACTCGAAAATTTGCGCATTCTCGTGCTGTGCTGGTGCAACCTCATTGTGCTTAGTGCGGGAGGCTATACCTAGCTCCCACATCGCCCTGTCGAGGTCCTTCATAAATTCGGCAACTCTCGGCTTAATTATACCGAAATAGTGGTCGTCAAGCTCCTGCCCCTTTGGTGGCGGTGCGCCGAATAAGGTCCTACCTGTAAAAATCAAGTCCTCACGGCGTTTATAAAGCTCACGGTCTATAAGGAAATACTCCTGCTCGGCACCAACCGTCGGCACAACAGAAGCTGCATCTTCAATCCCGAACAAGCGAAGCACCCTGAGTGCCTGCTTGGAAACAGCGTTAACAGAACGGAGAAGCGGTGTTTTCTTATCCAGTGCTTCACCCGAGTACGAGCAGAATGCCGTCGGAATACAGAGCGTATCATCTTTAATAAAAGCGTAGGAGGTTGGGTCCCATGCGGTGTAGCCTCTCGCCTCAAAGGTGGCTCTAAGCCCGCCCGACGGAAAGCTTGACGCATCTGGCTCGCCCTTAATAAGCTCCTTACCCGAAAACTCCATAATTACAGTACCATCGGGCATGGGCGAAATAAAGCTGTCATGCTTTTCTGCTGTAATTCCAGTCATAGGGTGAAACCAATGGGTAAAATGGGTTACCCCCTGCTCAATGGCCCAGTCCTTCATGGCACTTGCCACCACCTCGGCAACCTCTAGAGTAAGCTCGGCGCCTGTTTCTATGGTGCTTTTGAGTGCACGGAATGTCGCCTTCGGCAATCTCTGACGCATTGTCTGCTCGTTAAAGACCTTGGAGCCGTAGATTTCGATAACATCGATTTTATCCATTTATATCACCATTTCCTCCCGTTTTTACTTTAAAAAGGCGCCTCGACATAATGTCAAAACGCCCTTGTTTTGAATGACTTAATGATACATTATTCCTATAAGTTTGTCAATTGTTATTTTAACCGAAATTTATTCCCAATCACATCAAATCATGTCCGCCTATAAATTCACGAATTAAAGAAAAGCCTGGAATATTACTGGCTTCAATATCGTTCAGCTCGGATAAAAAGGCTGTTAATTCCTCCGCTGCTTCGATGTTCACTGTTTTAAGGTTATTCAAGAGAAAATGCTTATAGACACTAGTCTCATATGCCATAAAGGTGTCAATATCGTAATCAGCAAGCTTCTTATACGGCATTATATAAAGTCTTTCACCGCGCTCCACACTGTCATAATGTGAGAAGGTTTCATAAAGCTCCCTACCCCTGAACAGCTTATCTCTCACGAGCCGCCTCATAAGCCTTATTTTCGATGGGTGAAGCAGTGCGTTGTCAGCCTTTTGAAGTCGGGTTCTGACACTAACATAAATTTTGGTCGTGGTACCAGCTCCGATTGTACCCGTTATTTCTGGGTTTAGTGCGTGTATACCCTCAAAAATTACAAGCTCCTCCCTGCCCCGTTTTAAAAGCCTGCCTTCTTTTCTGACTTGGTTTTTAAAGTCAAAGCTAGGTACTATTATTTCCTCGAAATTCAAAATTTTTTCAAGATGATTACTTAAGAGCGGTATATCGAGCCTGTTCGGCGACTCAAGGTCAGTGCTTTCATTTTGTCCCAGCGGATGAAAATAATCATCTAGAGACAATACATAAGCACCCATGCCTTTTTTTATAAGCTCGTCCTTTATGCGAAGAGATGTGCCCGTTTTCCCCGACCCCGATGGTCCTGAAATAAGTATTATCGGCTTATCGGCACAGTTATTTAAAATTCCGTCCACAGCCACCATAATCTCTGAATGGTACTCATCTTCAGCGAGACTGATTAGGCTTTTATCGGAATACTTGTTAATACTTTTTATGGGGACAATTCTCATTTTTATGACCATTCTTCCTCTTACGCCAATGACAAGCTGAGCTAATTCGTCCCGAGGACGAGTATTGCTGTAGGGGAGTATCCCCGTTTGCTTTGTCACCCAGCGGTTTGAAACAAATTTTAACCTGTTAAAACAAAAGATAACGAAAATTTGTTTCAAACTTATTTTCAACCTTTATTAATCAAAATAAGCCGCTAAAAACACCGCAGGCGAGTTCCAGTAAATCGTTACTTCATTCGTGGAGTAGCTTTGGTCATGGTCTATAAAGCACCTCGCGGGCGGGGTTTTTGCATCTATATATCTTTTTGCATATTCGTCCTGCATATTGAGATTAGGGCCGCCTGAAACCAGCCCAGGCACACACTCAGGAATACCATCAGCCACTGAAGGACGGTGGTGGGGGTGCTGAATGGGTTTTGCACCAAAGCCGCTGACAAAGGAATAACCTGTCGCATTCCTACCTAAAAGATAATCTAGTTGATATAATGCCGCTGTTTCGTATTCACTGCATTTTTCCTCGTCCTCAGAGGAAAGCTTCGCCGTAATCAAAATCATCGCACCGCATAAAAGCCCCATACAACTGCCCCAGCGGTAGCCATCGGTAGACAGCAACGAATTAAAACCGCTCGCCGATACATTCGCAATAAGCTCATCCGCCCTCTTAACGAAAAGCGACATAAGCTCGGTACTGAAAGCATCATTATGTGAAAATTTTGTTTCAATTAAGTACGATAAAGCTCCGAAGCCGCCTACCATTGACCACCCGAATTTAGTAGCATCGATTAAAGGGACAAGCTTTTTCGCAAACCTAATAAATTCGTTCTTACCCGTCAGGCGATACATCTCAACCGCCGCCCAAAATCGTTCATCGGTATCGGTACGATAACCATATTCACCAGAAACCACATCAGAGGGATTTTTGAAAGGTCTATTTTCGTTTTTTATAAGCCATTCCCAAGCGTTCTCGGCAGACAAGCGAAGTAAATTTGCAAAATCGGGGTTAAGCTTTTCATAAATTCTCGCTCCCAAAGCCATAACGGCACAGGCGGCTCCAGTAGCACAGCTTGAAACTGAAAAAAGCAGAAGCTCATCTTTATCGTCCTCTGGCATAATCATACTGCAAAAATAACGTGTAGCAACCTTGTGGTAAAAACCGCCTTTATCATAGCCCTCGTCGCTCTGCATTTTAAGCAGCCATTCATACTCGTATTTACATTCCTCCAGTATATCGGGGAGTGTGCCGTGATTTGGGATATTAAAGCCATCTGCCAGCTTTTCAGGGAACATATCGTATGCATATAAAATATGTCCGAGTGCCGTAGCCGCCGGAACAGTATAACGTCCATAATCTCCTGCATCATGCCAGCCGCCCGAAACATCTCTGGCTCTATTTTCGTATTCACCCGCTTCGTTTATCAGCTCGGCATCTGCATTATGACAGCATTTGTGTTTATAAACACCTGCATATTCAGCATAAAGCTCGGTACCGCATCTTTGCAGGTAAAAAGCCTTCATCATCGCTCTTTTAACCATGTTGTAAGGCTTCTCTGAAATCATAAAGTGGGGTGAAACACATTCACCAGCTTTAATAAAATACTCGCCATCTTTGACAAGAGTGGAAAAATCCAGCTTGCTTAATTCATAGCCGCTATCCTCATCAAAGCCAATGTCGACTGCCTTTCCGCGGTATACCGCATTACCAGATTTATTTTCAATAACCGAAAATTCAGTTTCTCCCGAAAGCTTTTCATTAATTAATGCGATTTTCGGCTTGTCGTTAATATATCCGATTTGGTTTAGGAAGATTTCCATTTTAATTGTTGTCCTTTTCTGAAGTTCTAAACGGTGCTAATGGTAGCTTGCTCTTAGCATTAAAAATATTAACATCGCTGTAATTCGTCCATAAGTATCTGACATACATCGGTAGAGTTACCTTATCGCTCATTACCTCAATTTTTTCGTCGTTTATGACTGCTGTGGCAGGGTAAAAGCACTTGTCCTCACCAGCAATTTCGAAGCCTATAGCACCGAGCTTTTTGCTCTTTAATGTAAAGCCACCTTTGGCGTTTGTGAAGCTTATTATCAGCCTATTTTTTTCTCTTATAAAATAATCATAAAACGGTGAATACGCTTTATCGTTATTAAAACCATACACATCGTTCAAGGCACCCAGTGCAAGCCTTTCACCCACAGGCTTTTTATCTCTCGGATGAATTTCGTTAAATTCACCGCAATCTATTATTACTGCAAGGCTAGTGTTCTTAATTGTCCGATATACATTATACTGCGCCTCGCGAATAAGGCACCACTTCTTGTGGTCGATGTCGCCGTTGTATCTGTGCATGGGGAGCTGAACATTTACGAATGGGAGAGACAAATCGTTCCAGTCGTGCCGCCATAGATTTATAAGCCCTGAAAGCAGCTTATAATACATATCCGCCTTATGCTCGTCACTTTCGCCTTGATAATAGATAAAGCCTGCAAGAGTATATGGGCAAACCCGCCTAATCATTGATGTGTATAACCCCGACACATGATGAGGGTTCATAGGACCCTTAGGTCCAGGATACTTATTTACTCCGCAAATCTCTTGGCATTCCGTCCATGAGCCTTTTGGATTTTCCTTGTAAAACTCAACGCTTTTTTCATACCATGCTTTATCGTACTCAATGTATTCCTGATATTCCTCGTTAAGCTGACGTTCGCTTTTACCCTCAACTGCTTTTTCGTATTCGTCAACATA
>JAVBPL010000104.1:0-15814 GCA_031549645.1 Ruminiclostridium sp.
AGGCAAAAGCACTATTGCGAAGGAATGTGCTAAAAAGCTTGGCTTCATTTATATAGACACGGGCGCTTTATATAGGGCGGTTGGTCTATTCTGCTCGGAAAACGGCATAGATATGGATAACGGGCTTCTTGTCGGGGAAGAAATAAATAAAAGGCTTAATCTCGAAATAAAGTTGATTGACGGCACCCAGCACGTTTTTGCGAATAACGCTGATGTGTCAGACAAAATACGCACACCCGAAATTTCGATGCTCGCATCTAAGGTTTCAGCTATCCCAGAAGTCCGCAGTTATCTACTTGAGCTTCAGAGAAGCTTTGCGGAGCATAATTCTGTTATCATGGACGGCAGAGATATTGGTACGGTTATTTTGCCGAACGCTGAGGTCAAGATATTCCTCACTGCTGATGCTAAGCTCCGTGCGAAAAGAAGATACGATGAGCTTACGGCAAAGGGTGTCAATGTAAGCCTTGATGAGGTCCTTACAGATTTAGAAAAGCGGGATTATGACGACTCGCATAGGGAAATTGCTCCTCTTAAGCAAGCGGAAGACGCTGTGCTTGCTGATACATCGGAGCTTGATTTTAACGGCTCGGTGGAGCTAGTAATAGGTATTATTAATAATTACAAAGGAAGATAACCTGATGTACGCATTTGCTCGTTTTATGGTTTCGGTTTTCATGCACCTTAAATATAAGATGCACGTTTTGAACAAAAACAATATTCCGCTTGATTTGAAAAAAGGCGGGTATATTATCGCCTGCAATCATCAAAAATATTATGACCCCGTTGCGATAGCTGCCGTGTTCAAGGGTAAATTTTCGTTTATGGCAAAGGCAGAACTATTTGCAAAGAATAAGGCGTTTGCGTGGATAATAAAAAAATGCGGAGCCTTTCCTGTCGTAAGAGGGGCGGGCGACAATGTTGCCATTGACCAGGCATTAGGTGACATCAAGAACAAACGCATTTTTGTCATTTTCCCAGAGGGTACACGCTCAAAGGACGGAACAATCGGACGAGGACGTTCAGGCGTTGCACTTATTGCGGCGAAGGCGGGGGTTCCTGTTATTCCAGTTTGTGTAATGTATGGGCTTGGCGGGAAAAAGAGACGGTTGGATTTTGCAATTGGAAACATTATTAGTCCTGAAGAAATCGAAATCGCAGATGGAATGGACCGTCAAGACTTAAAGCGTGTGTCAAATGTAATTATGGACGAGATAAAGGCGTTACAGCAGGAAATCTACGATAATATAAAGAGCGGCAGTTAAATGGGTGTTGAAATAATAACAGCAAAATCTGCTGGAATGTGCTACGGGGTGAAAAGGGCCCTTAAAATGGCAGAGGAGCTTGCCGAAGGTGAAGGCAGGGGGCAAACTCTCGGTGAACTCATCAACAACAATGACGAGGTCGAAAGACTGTCAAAGATGGGAATTGTACCGATAAAATCGCTTGAGGAATACACACCAGGGCAGACTGTTATCATACGAAGCCACGGCGTGGGGCGGGATATTTATGACAGGCTTTCAAAAATGGGGGCTTATTATATTGATGCAACCTGCCCTAACGTGAAAAAAATTCAAGATATGGTTTACGAGGAAACAGAAAAGGGTGGCACGGTTTTATTAATAGGTGATGAATTTCATCCCGAGATTGTTGGAATTGTTGGGCATAAATCGGAAAATGGCGAATGTTTTGTTTTTGAGGACTATGAAAAAGTTAAAAATTGGTTACAAAGTGAAAATTTATATAGTAAAAATGCACTAATTCTTTTATCTCAAACAACCTATGATAGTAAAAAATGGCTTAATTGTAAAGAAAATGTTAAAAAACACTATACAAATGTTAGAATTTTTGATACAATATGTAATGCAACCACAAAAAGACAAGAAGAAGCTGAAAGTCTTGCTGAGGTTTGTGATGTTATGTTGGTTATCGGTGCCAGGCACAGCAGCAATTCGAAAAAACTTGCTGATATTTGCATGGGTAAGACAAAGACGTACTTTATCGAGAATGCAGGCAGCTTTAATTTTAACAGCATACATAAGCTGTTAAATAAAAAAAACGTGAAAATCGGCATAACAGCGGGAGCTTCAACCCCCGCATATATAATTAAGGAGGTTCATAGCACAATGAATGAGGAAGTAAAAAAAGGCCTGGTAAACCGCCAAGACATGACGGAAGGAGACCTTGACTTCTTAGCGGAAATTGACAAGACTTTCAAAAGAATTTATATAGGAAACAGGGTTAAGGCTTATGTCGTTTCTGTCAATAAGACAGAAGCTATTGTTGACGTGGGAACCAAGCACTCGGGTTATATACCCGCAGATGAGCTGACAAACGACTCTTCAAAGATGCCGTCTGATATCGTTAGCGTAGGCGACGAGATTGACTGTATCGTAACGCAGATTAACGATGCCGAGGGTGTTGTTTATCTCTCGAAAAAGAGAGTTGATGCAGCTTTAGGACTTGAGAAGATTGCTAAGGCAGCCGAAAGCGGCGATGCTATAACAGGAGTTGTTTCGTCGGTTGTTAAGGGCGGCATAATTGTTATCTCTGAGGGAGCAAGAGTATTCATTCCTGCTTCGCAGACAGGTGTTCCTAAGACTGGAAAGCTTGAGGAGCTGTTAAAGAAAACCATTAATTTCAAGATTATCGAAGTAAACGAAGCAAGAGGCCGTATCGTGGGTTCAATAAGAGCGGCAAGAAAAGAAATTGACGATGCTGTTAAGCAGAAGTTCTGGGCTGAAATTGAAGAAGGCAAGAAGTACACTGGTGAGGTTAAGTCAATCGAAAGCTATGGTGTGTTCGTAGACCTCGGCGGTGTTGACGGAATGGTACATCTCTCCGAGCTTACATGGAACAGAATTAAGCATCCTAAGGAAGTTGTTGCAATAGGCGACAAGCTTGATGTTTATGTAAAGAACTTCGATAAAGAAAAGAGACGTGTTTCACTCGGCGCAAAGGACAGCAACGACAATCCTTGGACAAAGTTCAACAGCGAATTTGCTGTAGGCGATGTTGTCAAGGCTCAGGTAGTGAGCATTACTCCTTTCGGAGCGTTTGCTCAGATTATTCCTGGTGTTGACGGACTTATTCACATCTCGCAGATTGCACTTGAGAGAGTAAGCAATGTTAACGAGGTGCTTGCAGTAGGACAGGTAGTTGAAGCTAAGATTACAGAGATTGAGGTTGAAAAGAACCGTGTTAGCCTTTCTATCAAGGCGCTGCTTGAACCCGCTGTGACAGAGAATGCAGAAGCGGCAGAAGAAACTTCAGAGCTTGTATATTCTGACGACAATCCTACAGAAATAGCTGAGACTGAAGAAACTGCTGAATAATATGTAAAACGTCACCGTTCCAATGGAACGGTGCTTTTGTCTGGTGTTCAGGTGAAAAATATAACCTTTATAGGCAAAATATTCATTAAGTCAGGCGGAAAACCATAACATCAAGGTAAAAACGGCTGTTGCAAATATTGCAACAGCCGTTAATGATTTATTAAAGTTCAATCTTACCGTAAAGCGAGGTGCTTTTTTCAACCTCAACGGTATCCTGTGAAATTTCAACGTTTTCGCTTGGCGTTCTTTTATATTCACGTTCGAACGATGTTGAAAAATTGTTCGACTGCTTATAAGAACGTCCTGCGTTTGGCGCGCCGCCGCTTCTGCGGTCACGATTTCCGTTCCTATCTCTGTTATCTCTACTATCTCGGTTGTCTTTATTATCGGAATTGTTGTTTCTGTACTTAGGAACGTTCGCAGATATTACAACCTTACGGTAAGGCTCCTCGCCTATCGAATTACTGTAAACACCCTCGATTTCGGATACGGTGCTGTGAATAATGCGGCGCTCATAAGGGTTCATGGGTTCTAACGTGATACGGCGACCTTGCTTTAATACCTTAGTCGCTGTGCGTTTTGCAAGAGCCTCAAGGGTATCATGACGCTTCTCTCTATAACCGTTGCAATCAACCGAAATGCGTGAATATTGTTCGCCTAAGCGGTTGTTGGCAAGAATTGTAAGATACTGTAAGCTGTCGAGTGTTTCGCCACGACGACCTATCGCTATGCCTAAATTTTCACCTACGATATCAAGAACAGTCATATCAGTTTTTTCAATAATCTTAATTTCATAATCCTTTGCGCCTAAAGCGTTAAGGATACCTGTCAGATACTTGATTGCGTGAGTATATTTTTCTCCATCATTTGCTGAGGGTGTCGATTTAGTTTTTGCTTCTTTGAATTCCTTGATTTCCTTGGCTTCTGAAGAAATACTTTTCGCAGCACTCTTTTCCTCTGCGACTGCCTTTACCTTATACTCACCCTTGGTTCCGAATAGCTTCTTAATTGGCTGTTCAATAATCTCAAAATCGATGTCTGTTTGTTCTATACCCTCTGATTTGAAAAATTCATAAGCCATATTTTTGGCTTCTTCAAGGGTTTTGGCACTAAAGATTTTTTCCATAATAATATTCATTCCTTCCATAGACGCTCGGTATATTATTTATATCTGTATACATTCGGTATATCGTCTATTTACCATCATTTTCATCGTCGTTGTTTTCTGTATCAACTGGTTCTTTTTCTTTTGACTTTTTCTTCGGCTGTGGTTCCTCATCGATTATATCAAGCGGCACCTCGCCGTATTTTTCAGCATCAGCTCGGCGGGCTTCTTCAAGCCTTTTGCGGTAATATTCCTTTTGTTCCTTGCCGCTAAGCTCGGTTAAGCGTTCCTGACGTTCAATCTTTTCGCCGCTCTTTTCGTCTACATCGACCACTGTTGCGGTAGTCTGATACATAGCAGTTTTTTCCTTTGCTTTTAAAAGAGCCTCCTCCTTAAGCTTTGCTGCTGGCCAGAATTTATACATAATAAGGCTCTGCGCAATACCAATAAGATATGAAATTCCCCAGTAGAAGCCAGCACCAGCAGGCACTGTAAAAGCGATAAAGAGGGAGAAGAACGGCATTATGATAAACATAACCTTGGTTGCTCCGCCGCCTGCATTCGCCATATCGGGCATCGTTCTTTTCTGTATAAGCTGCTGTATGAAAATCTGTAAACCAGAAAATATGAAAGATAAAATAGGGATTATGATTAGCGGGTCAAAAGCCTTAGGTGGTGTACGACCTAAATCAAGACCTAAGAAAATCATGTTGTCCTGAAGCTTTTCGAGCTTTCCGTAAATTTCGTTACTTATTCTGTCGCTCTTAAATGCGTCCTTGTTATTCGCAAAGCACTGAACGGCATGAAGCTCACCCTGTAGGCTTGAGTCAGAATACTTAACATTTACTGCATTAAGCTCCGATATAACCTGTGCGGACAGTCTTGAGCTTTTGTCTATAAGAGTAGTGTACTTATTATTTACAAATTCGCCGATTTTAACTCTGATTTCATTGGTTATATTATCGCCCTTTGTGAGAACAAAGCCCTCATCTTGTGTTACCTTGGGCTGGCTTTCAGAAACCTTTATAAAATCATCGCTGTTATTATCCATGTATTCGAGAAGTAACGTGTAATCCTTGTCGCTAGCCAGTATCACCGAGGTATATTCGGTAAGCTTTGCGACTTCCTTAACATTTGCGATACTGCCGCTTTCAGCCCATTCGAAATGCTCGAGGTGAGTCATAGGCTTATACACAACGTCGATGACTCCGAAAAGCAGTATCATTACTAAAATCATAGGACCGCAGCCGCCCATAGGGTTGTAACCCTCTTTTTGCAGCTTTGCCATTTCCTCCTGCATTTTAGCCTGATTATTACGGTATTTCTTTTGGATTTCCTGCACCCGTGGGGTGAAAAGCTGGGAAACCGCCATGTTTTTCTGTTGCTTAAGGGTTAAAGGGAAGCTTGCAGCCTTAACGATAATTGTAAAAAGTATTACCGCTACACCGAAATTGTTCACAACCAGATAGAGCAGCCACATAATGTAGCCGAGCGGTGTGCCTATTAACGAATAGATAAAATTAATGTCAACCACCTCATATATTATTATTTATACTAATCCTAGATAGAAATGCTTAAAAAAATCAATCAAAAGTCTTGCATATAAGGACTTTGTGCAGACTTTTTACAATCATTTCAGAATAGGATTAGTATTAGTCTTGATTTTTTTTATATCTCCAGGTAAAGACTTCTGGTACCTGGTCCTCTCCGCCCTCTGAATAAGGGTTGCATCTCACAAGTCGCCTAAACGCCAAATAACCGCCTCTAACCGCACCATATCGACTGATTGCAGTGACTGCATACAGGGAGCAAGATGGTGTAAAGCGGCAGGACGGTGTCAGGATTTTAGACAGAGTTAATCTGTACAGCTTTATAATAAGGATAAATATATACTTCATTTTATATAAACCGATTATAGCTTTGTTAAAAGCTGCTTTTTCATAAGCTCATAAATCTGTGTCGATTTAACATAAGGAGTTTTGCCTCTGGCTACGAAAATGAAATCATAGCGTTTGTCTGTTTTTTCACGAATTAAAGGCTCAATAACGCGAAAAGCTTCTCTTATAACACGTCGAGAGCGATTACGCTGAACGGCGTTTCCAATTTTCTTGGATGTCATTATTCCGAGCCTGTTTACTCTCCGCTTACTTTGTTTGAAATAACAGACAAAGGCATAGGTGACTATGCTTTCTCCCTTTTTGAATAAAAACTGAAATTCTTTATTTTTTCTGACGCTTACATATTTTTTGCTGAAGTTATTCATTTTGTAAACACATTTTGCCCGCAGGAGTTACTGCGGGCTAAATCCTGATAAATTTTAAACCGAAAATTAATAGGACAACATCTTTCTGCCCTTAGCACGTCTGCTTGCTAAAATCTTGCGACCGTTCTTTGTTGCCATTCTTTTTCTGAAGCCGTGCTCCTTCATTCTCTGACGCTTCTTGGGCTGATAGGTTCTAATCATTATATACCCTCCTTTATCGGTAATTTTACTTGTCCTTCGTCTGCCTATAAATTGCAAACCTATTTTCAAGTGAATAATGCTAAAAATATAGCCCTATCATTATATATTAAAATCTAAAATATGTCAAGTAAAAATTAAAAAATTGTAAATTCTTTGTGACAGCCGTATTTTCCGTTGACAAGCTTATGGGAATATGCTATACTTTCATTGTAAATAAATTGTCCTTATCAAGAGCAGTCGAGGAACAGGTCCTATGACACTGCGGCAACCGTTCGCTTTGCGAAAATGGTGCCAAATCCTGCGTAATTCTAGATTACGAAAGATGAGGGGTGGCTTAAGCTTTGATTTAAACGCTCCTTACGGTAAAACCGTATAGGGGCTTTTTATTTACGATAAGTAAACTATCTATATATTGAAAGGCGGAGTTAAAATGGCAAAATTTTTATTCACATCAGAAAGTGTAACAGAGGGACATCCCGATAAAATCTGCGACCAGATTTCTGACGCAGTGCTTGACGCAATGCTTGAGCAGGACCCGACCTCCCGTGTGGCTTGCGAAACCTGCACCACCACTGGTATGGTAATGGTGATGGGTGAGATTACCACCGAAGCGTATGTTGACATTCCGAAGCTTGTACGCAGTGTAGTAAAGGACATCGGCTACGATAACGCTACATACGGCTTTGACTGCAATACCTGCGCGGTTATCACTACACTTGACGAGCAGTCAGGCGACATCGCAATGGGCGTAAACGATGCCCTCGAAACTAGAAACGACGACAAAAATGATACAGGTGCAGGCGACCAGGGTATGATGTTCGGTTTTGCGTGTGATGAAACAAAGGAGCTTATGCCGCTGCCTATTTCACTTGCACAAAAGCTTGTAAAAAAGCTTACTGATATTCGTAAGTCGGGTGAGCTTGGTTATCTTCTACCAGACGGCAAGTCTCAGGTTACCGTTGAATATGTAGACGGCAGACCTGTAAGAGTTGATGCGGTTGTTATTTCGTCACAGCATAAGGAAGAAGCAACTCTTGAGCAAATCCGCAAGGATGTTATCGAGAAGGTTATCAAGACCACAATTCCCGCGGAGCTTCTTGACGGCGAGACCAAGTATTATGTAAATCCTACTGGACGTTTCGTTATCGGTGGACCTCAGGGCGACTCTGGGCTTACCGGACGTAAAATTATTGTTGACACCTACGGCGGATATTCGAGACACGGCGGTGGAGCCTTCTCGGGTAAGGACCCGACAAAGGTTGACAGAAGCGCCGCATATGCCGCAAGATATGTTGCAAAGAACATCGTTGCCGCTGGCGTTGCAAACAAGTGCGAGGTTCAGCTTGCTTATGCAATCGGTGTTGCACATCCTGTGTCGGTTTTCGTTGACACCTTTGGGACCGGTAAGGTGAGTGACGAGAAAATCGGTGAGGTTGTAAACAAGATTTTTGATTTACGTCCTGCCGCTATTATCGAGACCTTAGAGCTTCGCAAACCCCAGTACAGACAGCTTGCAGCTTATGGTCACATGGGACGAGAGGATTTAGGTGTGGCTTGGGAGAAAACCGATAAGGTCGAGGCAATTAAAGCTGCATTATTATAATGAAAATACTTTGTATATTTACTGGTGGGACTATAGCTTGCGAAGAAAATTCGGCGGGTTATAGTCCTCGCTTTAAAAAGTCGTTTTTTGACGAATTGACGTCTGTTCATAAGGAAAAGGCTGATTTTGAAGGCTTGGCGGTTTTTAATACCGATAGCAGCAATATGACACCTGAGTACTGGCAGACACTGGCACGGGAGGTTTATGCCAGACTCGATAAATATGACGGCTTTATAATCACTCATGGCACTGATACTATGGAGTATACGGCATCGGCACTTACGCTTATGCTTGGCAGAATTACGCTGCCTGTGGTTTTAACGGGTTCGCAGCTGCCTTTGGAAGAAGCGGGAAGTGACGGCTATGGTAATTTTGCTATGGCGGTAAATGTGGTGCTTCAAAAAAATAACGGTGTTCATATCGCTTTTGGCGGTAGAATTATACCTGGCTTTAACGCTTATAAAAGGCATACCACCGATTTTGATGCGTTCCGGAGCAGGGGCGAGGTGTGCCTTGAAGCGACAAAGGGTTTAAGAGATAGTCTTTGCGAGAAGGTCTTTCTTCTTAAGCTTACACCGAACTTAAGCCCTGAGATACTGGAATATATAGCGGAAAAGAGTTATAAGGGTATTGTTGTCGAGGGCTTTGGTTTAGGCGGTATCCCCGATAGAAACAGCTGGCTAGAGAAACTGGGCGCACTAGTTAAGCAAGGTGTTCGGGTGATATTTGTCACCGCTTGCCCTGAGGGGAGCGCAAGTCTTGAGGTTTACAGCAATAGTGTTAAGGCGGCAGGACTTGGCATAGAGGATGGAAAAAGCTTAACCCCTAGCTCGGCAGTGGTTAAGCTTATGTGGGAGATTATGAATGGGAATATGTGCTTAACTTAATGAAGCGGTTCGGTTGATTTTAAGAATTCAATAAGCTTTATGCAGTCTCTCATACCGAGCAGGTAGGCTTCGGTAAACTCAATTGACTCTTTGTAATTTACGGAGTCTATGTATTCTCCAATTTTAGGCTTGAGTTCTTCGTTGATTTTTCCGAAGTCCTCGAGCCTTTTTTCGCAGTCTTTATATGCTTCCTTGTAGATTTGGCTTTTGTTTAACTGCTTGTCATGAAAAATCATTCTTCCTCCAATAAGGTCGCACAGTCTTGCTTTAAATTCTGGTGACATATAAACACTCCTTTAATATTTTGTAGTCTATTTTTTAAGTGTAACGCATTTTTTACTTGGGGGTATAGACTACTGCATTATATAGCGCGTGCATGGTATATTAAAAAAGCTGCGCGAGATTTTCATTTCGCACAGCTTTTGGGTTGTATTTACTTATCTTTATAATGAGAGCCGCATTGTGCAATTTCAAGGTTGCCGTCCTTAATACGAAAAACAATTCTATTTTGGTCGTCAATTCTTATACTCCAATAACCGCTTAAATCGCCTTTTAATGCCTCTGGTTTGCCAATTCCATTATAACCGTTGCGTTCAATATCCTGTATCAATTTGTTAATACGTTTGAGAGTTCTTTTGTCTTGAGTTTGCCAGTAAAGGTAATTTTCCCAGGCTTCATCTTGCCATAACTTATTCATCGGTTACCTCAATAAGTTCATGTTCTGTTAATTTACCTGCTTCAATGTCTGAAATAGATTTTTTCAGCCTTGCCATATTTTCATCTGAATAAAAAGGGTCAACTGATACCTCAAAAGGTATTCTTTTTTCTCTGCTTACTTTTGTAGCAAAAATTGTGAAAGCGGCTGTCATGCTAAGCCCCATTTCTTTACAAGCTTTTTCCATGCCTTTTTTAAGCTCCTCATCCATGCGGAAATTAATCATAGATTGTGCCAATATAATCACATCCTTCTATGCTTATTATAACATGTTGTAAAGCGTATGTCAATGAATTGCTTTACAAATAAAGGCTATGCAAAATTTCATTTCGCACAGCCTTTTTATATTAATCTATATTTATTATTCTACTCTGCCTGCACGGCTTTCCTTTAAGATTACGTCGTGGGCACCGCCCTCAACTATGCTGGTTGCGGAAACCAGTGTTAATTTAGCGTTCTTCTGGAGGTCGGGGATTGTTAGGCAGCCGCAGTTGCACATTGTGCTGCGAACCTTTGAAAGTGAACGCTGTACGTTGTCCTTAAGCGGTCCAGCGTATGGCACATAGCTGTCCACACCCTCCTCAAATGATAACTTGGAGTCGCCGCCCATGTCGTAACGCTGCCAGTTTCTGGCACGGTTTGAGCCTTCGCCCCAGTATTCCTTAACGTAGTTTCCGTTAATCATCAGCTTGTTTGTCGGAGACTCGTCAAAGCGTGAGAAGTAACGACCAAGCATTATAAAATCGGCACCCATTGCGAGAGCAAGTGTCATGTGATAATCATGCACGATTCCGCCGTCGGAGCATATCGGAATGTAAATGCCTGTTTCGTTAAAATAACGATCTCTCTCAGCGGCAACCTCGATGATAGAAGTCGCTTGTCCCCGGCCGATACCCTTTTGCTCTCTTGTAATGCAGATTGAACCGCCGCCTATACCCACCTTGATAAAGTCGGCACCGCTGTCAGCTAAGAAACGGAAGCCCTCTGCGTCTACTACGTTTCCTGCACCGATTTTTACGCTGTCGCCGTATTTTTTACGCGCCCATTCTATCGTGCGCTTCTGCCATTCGGTGAAGCCCTCTGAGCTGTCGATGCAAAGCACATCTGCACCAGCTTCAACTAGTGCGGGAATACGCTCCTCGTAGTCTCTGGTGTTTATACCGGCACCCACAACATAACGCTTTTGTGTGTCGAGAAGCTCCGCTTGATTTTCTTTGTGCTGTTCGTAATCCTTGCGGAAAACGAAGTATTTTAAACATTGATTTTCGTCAATAATCGGAAGTGAATTTAATTTATGTTCCCATATAATATCGTTGGCTGTGCGGAGCGAGGTGTCAGCAGGGGCAGTAATAAGCTTGCTGAACGGTGTCATGAAGTCCTTTACCTGGGTGTTTTCGTCCATTCTGGAAACACGATAATCACGGCTAGTTACAATACCGACAAGCTTAGAGCCTGCAGAACCGTCCTCGGTTACTGCCATTGTGGAGTGACCAGTTTTTGATTTTAAAGCCAGTACATCTCTTAATGTCATATCGGGACTAATGTTTGAGTCGCTTAAAACGTAGCCCGCTTTATAATTCTTTACTCTAGCCACCATTGCCGCTTCGTTTTCGATTGACTGTGAGCCGTAAATAAACGAAATTCCACCCTCACGCGCCAGTGCAACCGCCATCTTGTCGTCAGATACGGACTGCATTATCGCAGATACGAGCGGAATATTCATGCTGATTGACGGCTCCTCGCCTTTTTTAAACTTGACAAGCGGTGTCTTTAAGGATACGTTCAGAGGCACACACTCTGTCGAGGAATACCCCGGAATAATCAGATACTCACCAAATGTATGAGATGCGGTTTCCATAATTTTAGCCATATTAAAACACCTTTCTCCAATTACATGATTGATACGAACGAATATTTTAAACATTGTAACCCATATCTGATTAAATGTCAACACATAATAATAAACAAATAAATTGCGGTATCACCACATATTCTTCGACACTTTTATTTAAGTTTTTAAGATAATCTACTTTTTATTGCGTATTGGCTGTTTATGTGGTATAATTGATATATCATGTGCTTAACATGAAATATCTGACTTTTGCTTAAGTAGAACGGATATTTTGAATATTAGAGGTGACGATTTCGATGTTTAGGGAAACGATTAGTGTATGGCGCTATCTTAAAGAGACGTCGAAGCCTGTTATTATATATGGTATGGGTGACGGTGCCGAAAAAATACTTAAGGTTTTTGAGCAATATGAGATAGCTGTCAGCGGCTTTATGGCGAGCGACGAGTTTGTGCGTGGGCATGAATTCCGTGGATTTAAGGTCATGAAACTTTCGGAAATAGAGGAAATTTACGAGAATTTTATCATCATTATTGCTTTTGGGACATCACGAGATGATGTCCTGGAGAGAATTTATTCCATTGCGGAGAGATACGAGGTTTATGCTCCTGATGTTCCCGTTTATGGCACGGGTTTGTTTAACGAAGAATATATAGCTGAAAATTTCGCTAAGATAAAAGGGGTTCGGGATATTTTAGCCGACGAACCCTCGAAAATTATCTTCGACAGGCTGATTGATTACAGGCTTACGGGACGGATTGATATTTTGAAAAGCATTACGTCTCCTCGGGCTGAAGCGATGTCCCTGCTTGAAATAAAGGCGGACGGAAGCGAGACCTTTGTCGATTTGGGTGCTTATAACGGAGATACGGTCGAGGAATTCTTAGAGCTTACCGAAAAGTGCTTTAACAAAATATACGCCTTAGAGCCTGACACACGCAGCTTCTTAAAGCTTAAGAGACGGCATTATCAGCTAGGCGGAGCGAAATTCATGCCGATAAATGCAGCTGCATGGCATGAAAATACAATGCTTGAATTTTCCGATAAGGGTGGGCGTAACTCATCGGTTCAAAATCAGAAAAGGCTTAAACCAATAGAAGCTAAAACGGTTAATTCTATTTGCAAAAACGATAAGGTGACTTTAATAAAAATGGACGTTGAGGGCAGTGAAGCAAACGCTCTTAATGGTGCTTCAGAAGTAATAAAGAGGTTTAAGCCGAGGCTCATTATTGCTGAATATCACAGAACAGAGGATATGCTGGAGCTGCCGCTGTTAATAAAAAGACTTGAGCCTAAATATAAGATTTATCTTAGGCATCACGGCTATATACCTGCGTGGGATACGAATTTTTATTGTATTTGACTCAAACCCGTCGTATTGTGACTCGAAATATCGACTTGTCACAACACTCCTCGAAAGGAATGATTAATAATGAAACGGATACTCTTTATTTTCTTGATACTTTTAGTAATGGGTGTTGTGGGACTTTATGTTTTTCTCGAGTTTAGGGTTCCTGATATTACTTATGTTTCCGATGCAACTAAGCTTTCGTCTAAGGGTAATGAGGCGATTGTTTACAGACTATATACATCGGGAATAGATATCGATGCGTTTACGGCAAATGTTGAAAATTCTCTTGTTTCGACTGAGTTCACCGAGGACGAAATATATGCGGCGGCGATTGCTTCGGGTGAGCCGCAGTTTTACCCCGCTTTTTACTTTAAAATGTATCACCCAGATGTAAATCGGAAATCATTTTTATTTGAGGGGGCAATAAGGCAAGCTTTTGCTAGAAATCAAAAGGAAGCGAATTTTAATTTTACAAATGTGCACCTTGAGCTTGTGAGCGACGGGCTTGATATTTCGTCGGTGGATTATACCCTTGTGGATAATAAGGTTGCCTCGCAGAATGCACCTGTTGTTAGTGAAGATAAGCGTTCGATGGTTATAAATCTTGATAATGTGTCGTTCTTTAATGTTGTGCTTGATGGTGCGAGCGGTATGCTAACGTTCCAGTACACCTATGATATTGTGTCGAACGGCATTTTCCCGAATACTGTACTGTATAACCAGCTGTTGATTGTTTACATGAATGTTAAGCTTGTGAACGACGCAATGGAGGTTGAATATATCTCCGAGCCGTATTCTTCGCTTGAGGAATTTGCAGAATATTAATTTATCTTAGTCAATATAAACGAAATGCCGCTTTTAACAGCGGTATTTTTAGTATCATATGCAGGAAATAAAAAAACAACTTGCAAAAATCGATTTTATCTATTATAATAATAGCAATAGAAATAAACTCAAACTCGAAAGGATGAATTTTATGTATCAGGAACTGTCAAACGCAGAGCTTGTTAGCTTAAAGGAAGAACTCGCCGTAAAATATGAGGCTGCGAAGGGGAAGGGATTAAAGCTCGATATGTCGAGAGGAAAGCCCGAAACCGACCAATTAAATTTGACAAACGATATGCTGGACACAAAAT
Organism: Ruminiclostridium sp.; assembly: GCA_031549645.1. Classification (GTDB taxonomy): domain Bacteria; phylum Bacillota; class Clostridia; order Oscillospirales; family Ruminococcaceae; genus Ruminiclostridium_E. Next base: position 14,447 of record JAVBPL010000104.1, read on the forward strand.
ATCTCGGAGATTTCAAGACTGCTGCGGGCGTTGATGTGCGTAATTACGGTATCCTTGACGGTATAGAGGAGTGTAAGGTGCTTTTTGCCGATATGCTTGGTGTTAGTAAAGATGAGATTATTGTGGGTGGAAATTCCAGCTTGCAATTAATGTATGATTCAATTGCAAAGGCACTTCTCCTCGGTGTTTATAAGGGGCAGAAGGCATGGAGAGACTGCGGCAAGGTTAAGTTTTTATGTCCTGTTCCAGGATATGACCGTCATTTCGCAATCTGTGAAAGCTTAGGCATAGAGATGATAAATGTGCCCATGACAAAAGATGGTCCTGATATGGATATGGTCGAGAAGCTCGTTGCGAGCGATGAGACTATTAAGGGTATTTGGTGTGTGCCGATGTATTCAAATCCCGACGGAGTGACTTATTCCGATGAAACGGTTAGGCGTATGGGTGGGCTTAAAGCAAAGGCAGACGATTTTAGAATTTATTGGGATAATGCGTATTGTGTGCATCATTTGAGCGATACTCCCGATACCTTGCTCCCCATTCTAGAGGAGTGCAAAAAGAACGGAAAAGAGGACATGGTATATATTTTCTCCTCAACCTCAAAAATTTCGTTCCCAGGTGCTGGTATCGGTGTCATGGCTGCAAGTGAGGGTAATATAAATTTCATAAAATCACAGATGACTTATCAGACAATAGGCTTTGATAAAATCAATCAGCTCCGACATGTAAATTATTTTAAGAACATGGACGGAATAGCCGAAAAAATGAAGCAGCACCGTGAAATCCTTGAGCCAAAGTTTACTGCCGTGTTAAAAATGCTAGACACAGAAATTAAGCCTCACGGTATAGCTGATTGGGTGAAGCCAAACGGCGGATATTTCATTTCCTTTAACGGGTTGCCTGGTACCGCAAAGAGAACCGTAAGCTTATGTAAAGAAGCTGGCGTGATTTTAACGGGTGCGGGTGCAACCTTCCCCTACGGAAGGGATCAGAATGACGCAAATATTAGAATTGCACCGACTTTCCCGCCTGTATCTGAGCTTATGGAGGCGATGGACGTTTTCTGCATCAGTGCAAGACTTGCGGCGGTGGAAATGCTGCTTGCAAAAATAAAATAATTATGTTATACTAACAACACGGGTTTTGCCTGTGTTGTTAGTTTTTCTGCCTGTAGCACAATGGATAATGCGTCGGACTCCGACTCCGAAGATTGCTGGTTCGACCCCAGTCAGGCAGACCAAATACATAATACTCGAATTTTGGCTCCGACTCCGAAGATTGCCGTTGTTCCTCGTACGAACACTCTGCGAGCGTTCGTACTAAACCCCAGACAGGCAGGCCAAATACATAATACTCGAATTTTGG
>JAVBPL010000064.1:0-20926 GCA_031549645.1 Ruminiclostridium sp.
ATTGTGCTGTCCAAAACTGAGCTTGCCGAGACCTTAACGGAGCAATTCGGATACGATGAAATAAAATCAAACATGGCGGCTAACAAGTTCGGCAGCACTCTATCGGCTGAAGAACAGCAGCGTTTCTTGCGGAATAGCCCAATGGATAAGGTAAATAGCTTAGAGTACAACATAAAGCTTGAGGGCGAGAATGTATTACTTAGCCAGTTCAGCTTTGCAAAGGTTAATTTAAAGGAGGACGGAATTGACCGCTTGATTATCCTGGACAAATCGGGTAAGGCTGTAATGCTAACTGACGAAATGAAACCGAAGCAAATCGAGGAGCTTGTTTCATCACGGCTCGGAATTACGGATAAAGGCACTATTGAAGCAATAATCGACAAAACTGAAAGAGTAAGAGATATCTATAAGCTCGATGCTGAAAATAATCTAAGCGAGGATATTATCGACAGAGACGGTACCAAGGATAAAAATCATATCGGTACTTGCGAGATTGACCGCAAGGATAAGAACGAGTTTGATGTTAAATTTAAAGATAAATCTCAGACTTATAGCTTAACTGATAAGAAAAAAGCCTTTGAAAGCATACGAAGTCGGTTAATTTTAACGGGTGTCTCAACCACAGAGGCAGGTCGATATGCGAAGAACATAATAGCCAAAGCGGAAGCTCAGAGTACCAATAAGATTGTTAAGGAACCAGAGGTGCAAGAGAAGCTGCACGAAAAAATAGATGAACAACTATCTGCGAACGATAAAGGTTATCGCATCGAACGCCAAGTAGGCGGTACTTTCACGGTAAGTGACGGTAAGAAAACCGAAACTTATTCACTTGACGAGGGGCAAGTTGTCGCTTTAAAAATGCAAGCTGACTTTAATATGGGCGACGAAAAGGCTGCCCGCATTTTGCATAAAGCCAAGGAGCAAAGCGGTTTTGAAAGCGAGCAAAAGAAAACAACCAATAAACCGAAAACCACTTCAAAAGCAAAGGCAACAGAAGTAAAACCCGATATGCCCAGTCATAGTAAACGATAGGGGGAACAATATCAATATGCCAAAGAAAAAGGACCCTGTGTTGTTTATTATCTATCTCATAATCGGAATTGTGCTTATATACTTCGGCGCCGTACTAGGGACTGCTATGGATAAGGCTGCGGACGATAATGGCAAGATTAATTTTCTCGAGATGCAAATCGAAGAAACTTTTGGGGAAACAGACTTGATAATGGAAAAAGTAGTTGACGTAAATAGTCATGCGTTTCAAGTATCGTCACTAACCGCATTCATTTATCTTATCTTTCTAGTATCCAAATATATCAACAGATTACGGCTTCATCGCAAAGGTGTTGAGCATGGCTCTGCACGTTGGGCAAACGAAGCAGAAAAGAAGCAGCTCGCCGATAAGAAGAAAAAAATAAATTCCGTGGCTTTATCAAATGGCAAGGCTCAGATTGATAACAACATCATTTTGACAAATGATGTGCAAATGTCACTCGATACCAGGCAGCACCGTGAAAACCTCAATGTTTTGGTTGTCGGCGGTTCGGGTTCGGGTAAAACTAGATTTTTCGCAAAGCCGAATATTTGTCAGCTCAACACAAGCTTTGTAGTAACCGACCCGAAGGGCGAAATCTTACAGGCTACGGGGAAAATGCTATCTGAAGCAGGATATGAGGTTAAGGTTTTTAACCTTATAAATATGCTGAACAGTCATAACTACAATCCCTTTGCTTATGTTTATGACTTTGACGGCAAGCTCAACGACTCATACGTTATCAAGATGATAAACGTTCTGATGAAGAACACCAAAAAGGAAAATGCTGGGGGTGGAGACCAATTTTGGGACGATAGTGCCACAGCTCTACTTACAGCAATAGCATTTTTAGTTCTCGAAGAAGGTAAAGCATCGGAGCAAAACTTTTCTGGAGTTATGAAAAAGTTAAAACTTATTGATGTCGATATGAATGACAGGGATAAACAATCACCGCTAGATATGGAGTTTGAAGCCTTAAAAGCTAAAAAACCCCATTCTCTAGCGGTTTCTTATTATACCGACTTCAAGAAAGCTCCTCCAGAGACGGCACTTTCCATTGTCATGAGCTGTAATGTTCGCTTACAAATGTTCAACATACCTGATGTCGCAGACTTAACCCATACCGATACCATACGGCTAAACGAAATCGGCGATAAGAAAACGGCTCTCTTTGTTATCATTTCCGCAAGTGACACAACATTCAATTTTCTTGCTGCCATGATGTATACGCAAATGTTCGACAGCCTTTACGACAGAGCTAACTTTAAGTATAGCGGACGGTTACCAGTCCATGTACGCTGTATACTCGACGAGTTTGCGAATATCGGAACAATCCCAGACTTTGACAAGCTGCTTGCAACAATGCGAAGCATGGAAATATCAGCGGATATAATTATTCAAAATATCAGTCAGCTTAAAAAGATGTATGAAAAGTCTTGGGAAATCATCAAAGGTAACTGTGATAGCTTTCTTTTCCTCGGCGGTCAAGAGACCTCGACACTTGAGGACGTTTCTAAGTCGCTGGGTAAAGAGACTATTGACGTTAAGAGCAGCAACAAAACCAAAAGTCACAAAAACAACTCGACTGCCGAAAACAATTCCATACTTGGCAGAGAGCTTATGACACCTGATGAGCTGGCTCGTATGAAAATAACAAACTGCATTCTTACAGTAAGAGGTTTACCGCCGTTCTTCGGTGATAAGTTTGATATTGAAAAACACCCAAATTACCGCTTCTTGGAAGATGCAGATAAGCGTAACAGATATGATTATCGGGATATACGAACTATAAAGACACCAATAACGGACGATGAAGAAGAATTAATGTTCGAGCCGTTTGAGGGCGCTGAAAACGATGATGAGTTTATCGAAAAGCCACCGATTTTAATAAATTCGGAGCTTAAAAAGAGACTTGATAACGGTTTTCTTTTCAGAGAAAGTGGTGATGAGATTATGATTAGCGAGCCGTTCAATGAGGGTGATGAAATAAACCCCGATGATTATTACAATGTTGATTTAGTAGAACAGTTATATAGCGAGGATATATCGGATTTTGAAGATGAAGAAGTGGATGAAACGTTAATCGATAGTTGTGTTCTAAATTTAAGCGATAATGAAGTCATAGAAAGCGATATTACCTATGAAATGAAATTCGACTTAATATCGACTTCAGACGAAATTCGACAAGGAAGTGATGAAAAAATGGAGTTATTTGAAACAGATATGTCGGAATTTGTCGATGAACAAATTTCGAGTGAAACGATTGATGAAGCAGTCGCTGTAACAAGCATGACAGAGCAAGAAGATTATGAAGATGATATTCTCTACTTCGATGAAGAATATGATGGCTAAATTATTTAATTTTGAAAGGATTATGTATTATTATGAAAAAGAAAAAGATTTTAAAGGTATTGGTTACATTGGTATGCGTTTTTGGTTTACTAACACTTATGACTCTAACAGTTGGTGCAGATGAGGCTAAATCTGAAGCAGTAAAATCTGATGCAGGGACAGATGCATGGACGAATGTAATGAATTTTATAATACCATGGATAGGGAGACTTGGGGGAGCTGTTATGCTCATTGGCGGTATTATGTTTGGTTTAGCGTTTAAAAATGACGATGCAGACGGTAAAACTCGTGGGATACAGACATTAATTGCAGGTGCGATTGTTGTTGCGGTCGGCGTTTCGTCTAATATATTCTTAGGTTAAAATTGCTCGTGTTTTTAATAAAGCAAGGCAGTATGACGTGATAATCATACTGCCTTTTTTGAAAGGAAATCTATATGGACGGATTAAAACAATTTGTCTACGAAAGCATTATGTCGATGATTGGAACATTTGACGATAACATTGGAAATGCTGTCGGTGTCTTAACAGGCGATATATTTTCGGGTAACCTATATAATACAGTTGCAGCAATATCCAGTGTAATAAAACCTATGGCGTATACAATAATAGCGATTTGCTTTTTGATTGAATTTCTTAAGATAACCATTAACATGGATGTACTTAAATGGGAGTTTATGCTTAAGGTGTTTCTTAAATTGGTTGTTGCGAAGTTTGCTATCGATGTTACCCCAGAATTGCTTTCTGCTATATACAAAACGGGTGCAGCATGGATTTTTAACGCTGCTGATGTTAATACCGCTAGTTCTCTTGGAGAACAGGTATCGCCTTATTTGATTGAGATACTTAACAGTATCGGGTGGCTTGAAGCGATAGGGCTACTTGCTTCTATGGCGATTGCATTCCTTGCAGTTGGAGTATGTTCCATAATTGTAGTTGTAATTGCATACTCAAGAACAGTAGAGCTGCTTGTAATGGTTACTATTTCACCCATTCCTGTCTCTTTTATACCAATCGAGGAAAGAGGAAATGGTATGGCAAAGCACTTTTTTCTCAGCTTTGCTGGGGTTGTGCTACAAGGACTGTTTATAATTGTAGCGATTAAGCTGTTTAACGCAATTTGTACAAGTGCGATATTTGATGTATTTGACCAAATGGCTGCTAGCGGTGGTACTGCTGCGGTGGGTGATATTGCCTTCCAGCTTTTGCTCGGTGCGTTAGTTTTGGTTATGACTGTACTAAAAAGCGGTTCTTGGGCTAAGTCAATTCTTAATGCCTCTTAAAACACATAGAAAGGGAGATTGTTACCATGATTTCAGTACGAATACCTAAAGATATTCGAGATTATAAAGAAAAACTGTTCTTCGGCTTAACAGCAAGACAGCTATTATCATGCATAATTGCAGCAGCGGTTTGTATACCGCTATACATTTTTGGACAAGAATTTATACCCGAAGATTTATTATCATGGGTTGTTATTTTACTGGCAATACCATGCGGAGCTTTTGGTTTTGTAAAAATTCATAATATGCCGTTCGAAAAGTTTGCTGTGCATTTCATTTACCAACTCTTTTTAATACCTGTAAAAAGAAATTACAAGAGTGAAAATGACCTTAAAAACTGGGTTGCTGCGGCGGAGAAAGAAGATAACGCCGAAAATACAGCTCTGAAAGAAAAGATAAAATTACAAGCAAGCCTTGAGCGAGCATTTTATATGGAGGAAGCGGAGAATAAAGGTGAATATATCGACACTAAAAATATTAAGTTAATCTCAATTCCGCATAAACCGAAGAAACCTAAGAAAGATAAAGATACAAAACAGAAAGAAAAAAATAATATGGCAAACGAGAAGCTTAAACAAAAAGCCGAAGCTATAAAAGCAAAGCAAACCGAAAATTCCTTTTATGTTTTTTCGGCTGCGGAGCGAAAGGTCTTAACCCAGTGGGCAAATAAACAACAACAGCTGCGTTCTGAACAGGTTAAAGCCCAAACGAAAAGAATATCTCAAAAGAACAATAAAATGAAGAAGCGCAGAGCTGCTCCGACATCAATACCAAAAACAACTCAACAGGCTATTCCATTTATAGCCGATTACGACGAGGGTATGTTTGAGGTCGAGCCTGGTGTATTTAACAAGATGTATCAGCTCCAGGATATGAATTATCTTGCGGCGCATGAAGATGAACAGGAAGCGATATTTGTAAAATATCGTGATTTTCTCAATTATTTTTCCGAAGAAATGACTATTTCATTATCAATTGATACTCATATTGTATCAAGACACGAACAAGAAAGAAAAGTGTTATATCAATTAAAGGGGGACGAGTTTGACCGCCATCGTGAAGAATATAACAAAATCTTGAGACGGCAGATAGTAGCAGGACGCAACGACATGGTTCAGATGAAATATATAACAGTTACTATTCGCTCTGATACACCGATAGAAGCATTAATGCGTTTCCACAAGATAGACAATGAGGTACTCGATAATCTACGGGCTATCGGCTCAAAAGGTCGTGTATTAACTACAACCGAACGATTATCCATGCTGCATGATAAATTCCGTAAAGGGCGTGAGGGTGACTTCAAGATTGATTATGATTTCATAAAGCTACAAGGGATAAGCTCAAAGGACTATATAGCACCCTCCTCAATGAGCTTTGTAAAAAGTCACTTTACGATTGAAGATGTATATTATAGATGTTTATACCTCAATAACCTACCAGCTAATCTTTCCGATAACTTTTTAAGTGATATAGTTGATAGCAACTTCCCAATGATTGCAACGCTTAGTATTCAGCCAATGGCACAGGATAAAGCATTAAGAATGGTGCAAAAGCAATTAACAGGTATGGAAGCAAATAAAATTGAAGCTCAAAAGAGAGCTTCTCGGTCGGGATACAGCGCAGAAACCATTAATCATAGATTAAAGCAGTCTCTCGAAGAAGCCGAAAAGCTTATCCTCGATTTAACACAGAATGACCAAAAGATGTTTTTCGTAACAGTATCGTTTTTAGTCAGCGGTGATACGCTCGAGGAGTTAAACGACAATACAGATGTTGTAGCAAGCAAAATCAGAAAATTCGCGTGTCAGGTACAGAGCTTTGATAACCTACAAGAAAAAGGTTTTCAAGTGACCCTGCCTGGTGGCTTACCCCCTGGGGGACGTGTTATGGTTGACCGTGCGTTAACAAGCGAAAGCACCGCTATATTTATTCCTTTTTCAGCGCAGGAGCTATATCAGCCTGGCGGATTTTATTACGGGCTTAATCAAATATCGCATAATTTGATTTTGTGCGACCGAACATCGATGAAAACGCCGAGTGGATTTATTTTAGGTTCGTCAGGTTCGGGAAAATCCTTTGCAACAAAACGTGAAGCCTTAAATGTTCTTTTAAATGACGATAAAACATCGCTTCTTATAATCGACCCCGAGAATGAGTACGGCGACTTTGCTCGTGCTTTTGGCGGTGCGGTTATAAACATATCAACTGACAGCGATAGCTTCATCAATCCTATGGATATGTCGGAAGATTACGGACTTGACGAGAACGATGATAACGCCATTGATATTGAGCGGAAAAAAAGTAAAGCGATACAGAAGAAAAGCGATTATATAATGTCCATTATCGAGTGTATGTTAAGCGTTAACGGTGAGGTTGTTATAACTCCTCAGCAGAAAACCATTGTCGACCGCTGTGTAAGAGCTTGCTATAAAAAATATCTTGAGAATGATTTCGACCAGCGTTATCTTCCGACCTTTGAGCAACTACAAATGTATCTTGATGCTGAAAAGGTAATAAGTGAAGATGCTAGACAGATTGCCGAGGGTGTCGAGTATTACACAAGGGGTTCAATGAACGTGTTCTCACATTTATCGAATGTCGATTATAATAACCGTACTGTTGTGTTTAATGTCAGAGACTTAGGAACACAGCTCAAGCAAATTGCATTACTTATCGTCCTCGACTTTATATGGAACAGAATGATACAGAATTTTGATGCAGGTGTGCGTACTTATTGTTATGTGGACGAGATACATGTTCTTTTCCAAAATGAATATTCGGCAAGATTTTTACAACAGCTATATAAACGTGGCAGAAAATACGGCTTAGTTATCACTGGTATAACACAGGACGTACAGGACTTGCTAAAGTCTGAGATGGCACTAGGTATGATAAGCAATAGCGATTTTATCATGATGTTAAACCAAGCTCCCGAGAATTTACGGGTATTAGCACCAATGCTCAACATATCTGATACACAAATGCAGTTTGTAACCCGTGCCGATGCAGGAAGCGGTTTATTATTTGCAGAACGTGTTATTGTGCCGTTCTCTGATAAATTCCCAAGTGATAGCTATTTATACAAGCTGATGAGTACAAAATTCGGGGAAACCACTAACGCTGAAAAGGAAATAAAGAAAATCATGGGTACCACGGCAAATTAATTAAAAGGTGGTGATACATTTGGCAAAAAGTCTTTAAAGCTCAGCAAGAGTTACGATAGGAAATAAAACCTATTCTGCTGGTAAGCGTGTGCATACATATAAAGTGATGAAAAACACTGGTAAACCTCAAACAGCATTTAGGCTTAAAAAAAGTAATGTCGTATTATTACGAAAAAACATAACAAAGAACCAAGAACAGATGATAAAGCCAGAAGTGGTGCAAGAAAAATTAAAGAAGCCTACTATTCACAAGGGCAGCTCATCATCAGGACGTTTGTTACATGATGTAACACAGGGTTTAAAGAATAACTTAGATAGTCAAAACGATAACGGTGCCTCCACAGTATCGCTTGCCGTTTCGGCTGGCGGAGTCGGTATTCGGACTTTTAAAGCAGCACAAACAGCAGCGCCAGTTACAGTTGATGTTATTAAGCGTACAAGTAAGGGTGTATATCAGGTTGGTAAATCAACGGTGCGAGTTATAAGTACCGTTGACAAAACCGCAACAAGGTTTATGATAGGCGAGCTTAAGCTTAACGCTGAAACTTTAAAGGATTTTAAGTATTTCACCCTAGATAAATCTAAGCAATCCGCAGCGGTAAAGAAAGTAGTTTCAAAGATACAAAGCACAAAGCAAGCGGTACGAAATTTTAAGTCAACCGCTTCTACGGCAAAAAGATATACAGCTAACACGGTAAAATTTGTTGATGCTGTTCTGACTGGGACGGTTGCTACACGGTTTACAAAAGATGAACTCAAGAAAGCAGCCGTAATCATCGGTCGTAATACTGGAGTTGTAGCATCAAAAGGTGCAAAGGGGTTACTTAAAACATCGAAAGGCGCTATAAGTATTTCGGGCGGTGCAGCAAACGTTATTGGCGATGCCTTAAACAAAAGCGATGATACTGGTGTTCAAGCTCTTAGCATGGGAATAAAAACCGCACAAAATTTACCAGGAGTTTCTAGAACTACTGGTAAAATTCTGACTAAGGGTGCAAAGACGATAAAAACCGCTACTACTGGTACTATTAAGACAACTAAAAATGTTGTGAAAACGGTTAAGTATGCGAGAGCAAACGGCACAAAACAAGCAGCAAGGAAAGTATCGGAAAAGGCTGTTCAGGCTGTCGCAAAAGCAGGGCATAGTGTTGTGACAGCATTATTAAGCTTAGTTCAAAAGCTATCTATAAAGGTTTTGCTGCCCGTTATCTTAATTTGTGCGGTGGTTGCAGCGATTTCAAGTGCTGTCTCGGCACCTATTAATGTCGTTCTTAATATGTTCGGTGGTATAATCACATTCTTTTTCGGTGACGGAAGCGACACTTCAATCACAGTTGAAATGAACGTAGACGATTATATAGCGGAGGCGATAGATGAAAGAAGCGTGGATTTCTCAAGTAATGTTATAGCCGAGGCAGAAAGCTATTTAATATCAAATGGCGGCAATTATCATGTTGTCAGGATATATAAAGATGATGTGCTTATAACTGGCACCGATGAAGAAATAATGGGTTCCCTTCAATCTTTAGACGGTATCTCAAGTATTATCAAACCTATATTTAATACTCTCGTGTTTTCACGGCACGATATGCAGCCGTCGCAGGACGAAGCGAGTGCGATTATTGACGAGCTTTGGGGTGAGACACTTACAATCGAGACAGAAAAACTAGATGATGAATATTGCGGTAATATACATGAAATGTGCGGTATTCGTCATGCAGCGGCTTCTTGCCCCAATAGTGATACAGGAACGCATTCACAGCATACCTGTACACGCTGCGATTATTACTCTTATCATTGTGACGGTCATAGCAGCCCTCACACAGACACTTGTGCCGATAAATGCGACGATTTACACTTGATATTTCATACTTATTCGGAGCAAAGGCAGATTAACGAAAATAGTTCGTTTGGGTGTTCCGGGTATACTGAATGTAAAGGTCATAAAGCCTTAGCGGTTCATGTAAAAACAAATAATATAAACGTAATAATGAAAAAATATTTCCTTGTGCCTATCGCCGAGCTCGAGGGAAAAGCGCAGCTCACAGAAGCTGAAAAAAATAAACTCTCTAGCCTTAAATCAAATTATGATATATGCCTTACATATATATCAGTACAGGAGAATGATTAATGAAAAAATTTTTAATTGCGGCTTTTACTCTGCTGCTATTGCCATTTGTGTTAGCGGCTTCACAAGACGTTTTTCTTTCAAGCGATGTATCTTTAAACCTGGCTCCACCAGAAGTCATTATATCTGAGTTTATTACTGAGACCAAAGACATGAAGGATTTGCCAGAATATAACGATAAATATAAATATTTTTATAATAACTCAATTTCATTAATAAAACAGAAATTTATAAAATTAGGAAAATCCGAAGATGAATGGGAAGAAATGTCATTATATTAAAGAGAGATTTACAATCTCTTATATTTAGCGCCTAAAAGTGCATTAGTAGCATGGACCGTTCAGGATATTGATGATTTTTTGTATGCAACACGCGGATTGGGATATTATAAAGATTCACTGAAACGATATCCTAAAAGTGAGGAATTTGGCGCAGCGTTAACTAAGGTTTGGGAATGGCATTGGGAGTACTGGGTTGCGACAGGTGATATTGTAAATCTTATGGACTTTTATTCACGGGGAGTTGAAAATGACTCACCCGAGACTGTTATTAATACTGATGATACCGACACAGACAAGAATATTGATAATGATGTAGCCGATGATACCCAGAAAACAGATACATACGATTTAGCCGAAAGCGAAGATGAAACCGCTGAGACTGAAAATGGGTTTATAACGTTTCTCATAAATCATATATTCACAATAATTGTTGTTATCGCCGCTGCGGTAGGTTTTGCTTATATATATATCTTCAAGATAAGGAGACAGAAGAATGGATAATTTATCAATTAAGCTGAGTGCAGAGGTTGACTTCGATGTTGTAACACCGTTTAAGGTGGGTGATAAGGATTTTATAGCCTTAATTCCTAAGCAGGATATATACATTTTTAGAACACGTGAAATTCCGAGCGACGATACAATTGAAATTCTTGTCATAAATGACAAGAAAGAATATGAAGCAGCACGAGATGTGCTTGATTACTTAATAACAAATTCGGACATCGAGAATGAATAGGGAAAGGAAAGGTCGTAATTATGCAAAAAGATGATATTTTAGCAAAGCTTAAGGCTAAAGAAGAAGCACTACAAAGGGAAACGTTGAATTTCGATAAGAGCCGAAAGCGTATTACTAATCTGAAAAAAGATATAATAGAGCTTAAAGAACAGCTTGAACGTAAATCTGTTGAGAAGCTGCTTTCAGTCCTAAAGAAAGAAAATATATCTCTTGATGATGTAATCAAAACAATATCGAGTGAAACGTCTAAAAAGGAGGACACGGAATGAATATTGGGAAGTACATAAGGGAGTTACGGTTATCCAAAGGGATAACCAGCACTAAACTTGCCAAGTTATCAAAGCACCCTATATCAACAATCAGCGGCATAGAAATAGGCAATAATAAAAATCCAAGATTTAAAATCATGTGTGATATTTCAGATGCTCTCGATGAAAGCCACGATGAAATGAAAAAGGTGTATAGAGAAAAAGATTAGATTTCTATTATTAGCTTGACTTTATCGCTTTAAAGTGTTAGAATGTATATGAAAGGTAAGTATAATATGAACAGGATTACCGAAGCCAAAGAGCATTATAAACAATCTGTAAAGGAGGTATGCGATAATAAGGAATTGTTCACGGATTTTGTAAGATTTGCTGGGCGGTTTTACAAGATAGATACAAGTCACTTAATAAGTATCTATCATCAAAACCCAGAGGCTGAGCTGCTTGCTGATTATAACACATGGAATAGGTTTGGTCGGCAAGTTAAATTGGGTGAAAAAAGCATCGCAGTAATAAATAGTAGTGGCAAACTCAATCATTATTTTGACATTTCGCAGACAGGTGGCGATGAAAGACCTTATCAATGGACAATTGATAAAGAGATTGCAAATTCGTTATCAAAGCAAATAGGAAAAGAAAACACGGTGGAGCTTAAAAGCTTAACGCAATGCATTGAACATCTATCGAGCGAAGCACTCAAAAACCGCATAAAGCAATACGCACTTGACCTTGGAATAAAAAATTCTGAATTTAATGTATTTGTGAAATCATTCCAGAGCATCGTGTGCGAAACGGTAGCAGCTCGTTGTAGCATTAACAGTAAATATAATTATAAAGGCTCACTTGATTTAACTGCATACGATTTAGTTAAAAAGTCGGGTGATGAGAATGTAATACGTTTACTCACTTATACAAGCGGCATATCAAAAATGGTTCTTCGTGAAATTGAAAGAAATATCCAAAATATTCAAAATGAAAGGGGTTATTCAAATGACGGGCAAACAAAACAAAGTACAAAAGACGATAAACGGACAGGAGTGCCTTTGGGAAGAAACGAGCAGCCAGTGGCTGCCGCTAGAGACAGAGGAGAACGGGATGACATACCGTCTGAACCTGGAGACGTTAGTTTACGAAGCGACGATGATTTACTCGAGCAATCCCGAGGAGATGGCAATGCTCGAGGAGCCAGTGGGAGCGTTCGGTCAGAAGTGGATGGACTACATGATGGAGAACCATCTCGGAGACGTGACACTACTAAAGCTAGAGTGCCGATGGGAAATACTGGCTCGGCAGATAGACTCGGAAGCGTGGGAGATGTACGAGAGGCTGGAGACAGAGTACAAGAAGCAGTACCCAAGACCGACGACATTTACGGAAATCCAAAAATGGGAGACGACGAAGGACCTGCACATACGGCACGAGATAATGGAGCAGATAGTGCTGCAACGCAGAGCATAAATGAAACAACAGAACAATTAACGCTTGGTATTGAGGGAAACGACAATATCGAGCGTTTTTCTTTTTCGGAAATAATAGAAACCGAAATTGAAATAGAAAAGCCGCAAAATTACCGTATCACCGATTACAACCTCGGTCATGGCGGTCAAAAAGTTAAGTATCAGAATAACGTAGCTGCGATTAAGCTTTTAAAAGAACTTGAAACCGAAAATCGTCAAGTAAATTCTGAAGAACAGGAAATATTATCAAAATATGTAGGTTGGGGAGGCGTTCCAGAAGTCTTTGATGATAACAAGGTTGATTTTTCAAACGAGTACACAGAGCTTAAGCGCTTATTAAATGATGATGAGTATGCAGCAGCAAGAGCAAGCACAATGAATGCCCATTACACGTCTCCCGAAGTGATTAGGGCTATGTATAAAGCAATAGAGGGAATGATACCAAGTAATAACGGCAGACGATTAAATATTATTGAACCATCCATGGGTGTAGGCAATTTCTTTGGTATGCTGCCTAATACTTTATCTGATAGTAACCTTACGGGAGTTGAGCTTGACAGTATAACTGGGCGAATTGCAAGACAGCTCTACCCTAATGCGGATATAAGCATTACTGGCTTTGAAAAAAAGAATTTCGAGGATAATAGCTTTGATATTGCTATCGGAAATGTACCATTCGGTAATTATAGCCTTATGGATAAAAAGTACAACACAAACAATTTTCTTATTCACGATTACTTCTTTGCTAAATCGCTTGATTTAGTAGCTCCTGGAGGTGTAGTAGCGTTTATCACATCAAAGGGTACACTCGATAAGCAAAATTCTAAGGTGCGTGAGTATCTTGCGGAACGTGCGGATTTGGTGGGTGCCATTCGTCTACCTAATACAGCCTTTAAAGCGAACGCTAACACAGAGGTAACAGCGGATATTATTTTTCTTCAGAAGCGTGAAATTCCTCCCGAGAAGCTGCCTGATTGGTGTTACACGCTGCCGCTCGAAAATGGAGATAAAGAGCGTTCTCATTCAATAAACAGCTACTTCATGGATAATCCTCACATGGTATTAGGGGAAATGAAGCTCGAAAGCTCCCGTTACGGCTTCGAGACAACGTGTTCGCCTATACCTGGTGCTGTGTTATCAGAACAGCTTGAGAGTGCGATTAAGCACATCAATGCAACCATTAAGCTTAACAAGAATATAAAAGCAAATGAAGCCAAGCAAGGTATTATTCCTGCGGTGCTTACTATTCGTAACTATACTTACGGCTTAAGTGACGGAAAGCTTTATTATCGTGAAAACGATAAAATGACACTTGTTAACGCTACTGGCAAAAAGCTTGAACAAATGCTGTCTCTCCATAATTTGAGGTGTAAGCTGCGTGAACTGATTGATGAGCAGGTTAATGATTGCGATGATGAGCAGCTCCGAAAGCTTCAGGGTGAATTAGTTGTCATTTATGACAACTATGTAAAGAAGTACGGATATATTAACAACAGCGACAGTAAAAAGGTTTTTGGCGAAGATGATGATTACAATACACTTTGCAGTCTTGAGGTTGTAGACGAGGAAACAAAAACTGTTACTAAAGCGGATATATTCTCGTCAAGGACTATCAGACCGACCGTAATAATCACCCATGCTGATGATATAAACGAAGCTTATCAGATTTCACTTGACCGTATGGGCTGCGTGGATATACCATATATTGCAGAGCTTCTTGATAAAGATGAGACATCTGTTTTATCAGAGCTGATACAGAATGATATGGTGTATAGAAATCCATTTACCGCAAGCAATGATAATCCGTTTAGTGGATATGAAACAACAAGCGAGTATCTTTCGGGAAATGTTAGGGAAAAGCTTTCTATCGCAAAAGTGTTTGCGTTAAATAACACGGATTATGAGCGAAATGTTTTAGCTCTCGAAAAGGTTATTCCAAAGAATATCGAAGCACAAGACATATCGGTGCGGATAGGCGCTTCATGGGTAGATACTGCCGATTATGTGAGCTTCCTTAGGAATTTATCAGGTAGATTTCAACCGAGCGATAGGGTTACAAGGACTTATACTGGCGAATATAAAATCACCGACAGAGGTTCAGACCGTGGTAATGCTGCAACGGTACTATACGGTACTGAAAGAATGAATTTATATTATATCTTCGAAAATTTATTAAATCAACGTGATATAGTAGTTCGTGATAAGGTTATTGATGCTCATGGCAATGAAACTTATGTAATCAATAAAAAAGAAACCCAGCTTGCAATGGAAAAAGCCCGTATTATAAAAGAAAATTTCTCAAAATGGCTGTGGAGTGACCAAGAACGCAGAAAAAAATATGTTACTCGATACAATGAATTGTTTAATTCTATTGTTGGTCGTAAGTATGACGGAAGTCATCAGACCTTTCCTGGAATGTCACCTAATATTGAGCTGAGAGAGCATCAAAAAAATGCAATTGCAAGAGCTAAATACGGCGGTAATACTCTTCTCGCACATTGTGTCGGCGCGGGCAAATCGTTTGAAATGGTTGCTGCTGTTATGGAAAAGAAACGCCTAGGCTTAATTAACAAAGCGTGTATGGTGGTGCCAAAGGCACTAACTGGGCAAACCGCTATCGAGTGGCAACGGCTGTACCCGAATGCTCGAGTGCTAGTAGCTTCTGAAAAGGACTTTCAAAAAGAAAATAGACAGAAGTTCATGGCTCGATGCGTTACGGGTAATTACGACGGCATTGTGATGAGTTACGAGCAGTTTGAAAAAATATCAATGTCGCTCGAATACAAAGAAAAGTTCATCAGAGATGAGCTAGATAAGATTGGGTTAGCGATTAAAGACTGTAACAAAAATGACCGCAGCAGCGTTAAGCAGCTAGAGCGTGTGAAAAAACAACTGGAGGTGCGCCTTAATAAGCTTCTTGACGGTGGTAAAACTAAAGATACATCGCTTAATTTTGAGCAATTCGGCTTTGATTATTTGGTTGTAGATGAGGCTCATAATTACAAAAATGGTTTAGTTACCACTAAAATGAGTAATGTATCGGGGATATCTTCGGCGCCAGCACAGAAGTCTGAAGATATGTTAATGAAGTGCAATTTTCTCAATGAAAAGTACGGCTGTAAAAATATGCTTTTCGCTACTGGTACCCCAGTATCAAACTCGATGACAGAGCTATACATAATGAAAAACTACTTACGTCCAGATTTATTAAAGAAAGCAGGGCTACAAACCTTTGATGATTGGGCTTCTGCGTTCGGCGAGGTTGTTTCTCAGCTTGAGCTTAAGCCAGCAGGTAACGGTTTTAGAACGAAAAAGAGATTTGCTAAGTTTGTAAATCTTCCCGAGCTTATGAGTATGTACAAGGAATTTGCCGATATACAGACTGCTGATAATCTTAAGCTGCCTGTTCCAGAGCTTGAGAGTGGGAAGCCTCAGACGGTTGTGGCTAAACCTACGGAATTTCAAAAATCATATATGCAGGAGCTTGCAAGTCGTTCGGAAGCGGTTCACAGCGGTTCGGTTGACCCACACGAAGATAATATGTTAAAAATCACGAACGAAGCAAGGCTGCTTGGGCTCGACGAAAGAACGATAGAGCCGACACTCGATTTCGAACCTGGGAGCAAGATAAACCTATGTATCGAGAATGTGCTAGATATTTATAAAAAGACCGACAATGAAAAGGGTGTTCAAGCTATTTTTTGCGATATTGCAATAAATAATGATAGCGGCAGATTTTCCGCTTATGAGAGTATAAAGTCAGAGCTTGTTAAAGTCGGAATACCCGAAAATGAAATATCCTTCGCTGGAGATGCAAAGGACACGAGACAACGCAATGAATTATTCTCGAAGATACGGAGCGGCGAGAAACGTGTAGTCATTGCTTCAACGTCAAAAATGGGTACTGGAGCAAATATTCAAACAAGGCTTGCTGCTTTGCACCATTTAGATATTCCCTGGAGACCGTCAGACCTCGAGCAGCGTAACGGTCGTATAATCAGACAAGGTAATACATTTGATAAGGTTTCAGTCTTTAATTACGTTACTGAGGGTACGTTTGATGCCTACATGATGAATATTATAACTACGAAGCAAAAGTTTATATCACAGCTCATGAACGGCAATTCTTCAGCTCGAACCTGCGAAGATGTGGACGAAATGGTGCTTAACTATTCGGAAATGCAAGCCTTGGCGACTGGTGACCCTCGAATTAAGGAACGTATCGAGCTTGGTAACAAAATATCGGAGCTGCGTGTCCTTGAGTCGGCTCACTTTGCGAATATCTATAAAATGCAAGACGAGATTAAGAAGCTTCCGTCAGAGATAAATTTGCTTAAGGAAAATCTTGAAAAGGCAGGGAATGATAAAGCTTTCTCGCAAAGTAACAATACCACCACTGATATGGTAATGCAAATAAACGGAGTAGTGTATGATAATGGTGTCTCTGAAACTGCACGAAAAGATGCCGATAATGAAATTCTTAAGGAAGTGTTGCTCGCTAAAAATGCCGCAGATAAATTTAACAATAACACCGAGGTTTATTCAAAGGTGATAGGAAATTATAAAGGCTTCGAAGTCGGTGTTTGTGCAAAGCGTTATTTCTTTGATACACAGTGCAATATATTTATTAAGAATAATCTAAATTATCAAGCAGAAGCAGGGATAAACGAAAGTAGCCGTAACACTACGAGAATTGAGAACCTCGTTTTATCAGAAATCGACAGAAGAATAAACGGTATTACTGCAAATATCACACAAAAAGAAAAAGACCTTGCGGTTGCTGAGCAAAGTATCGATATGCCGTTTGAAAGAGCCGATGAGCTTAAAAACAGCGTAAACAGAATGGCTGAGCTTGATGATTATTTTACGAGCAAAGATGAAGTTTGCGCCGATGAACAGGACATTTCGAACGATGAAGTTGAACAGGTTGAAACGAAAAGTGTTAAACAGAATAGAAGCCGTTAAATGCGGCTTTTTTCTTTTTCAGAAAGGATTGATTATGGCAAATTTCGTAGATAAGGATATGACCGAACAAGCGAGGAATGCATCGCTATCTGAATACTTCCGCAGTAATGGGTACAACGTAAAATCCCACGGAAATGAAATGTATATAGATGAGTTACCAGGGCTTTGTGTCAACGTACAAACAAATTCCTGGTATTATCATTATGAGGGGTACGGAGGAAATAATGCCATAGACTGTCTCACAAAGGTGCTTGACAAAGATTTTGTCACCGCTGTAAGCGAGCTATCGCACGGAGTAAGTAGCACACCATATATAAAACCAACCGCCGCAGCCCCTAAGGTGCAGGCGGAATTAAATATGCCTGAGCGTGGCGAAAATTATCGGCGTGTGTATGCATACTTAATCAAAACTCGCTGCATTCCAAAGGATATCGTAGATGAGCTAGTACATCAGCATTTGCTTTACCAAGACGTTAAAGGAAATGCTGTTTTCGTTCATACAGATAACGACGGAAAAATAATCGGCGGCGAAGTACAAGGCACAATAACCGATAAGCGTTATAAGGGTATGGCTGAAGGAACAGGCGACAGCTTATTTAAAATTAAGATTGGCAATCCCGATAAGGTATACGCTTTTGAAAGTGCGATAGATTTATGCTCATTCTACGCAATAGCAGACAAGCAGAAGCTCAATAATGCGGTGCTTGTTTCTATGGGAGGGCTTAAAATTAATGCATTAACAACGCTCACTTCTGAATACGAAAACATAAAAGTCATCAGCTGTGTTGATAATGATGAAAGCGGTAAAAAGTTTAATTCTACGCATGGATTTCAAAGCTTTAATGATTATTTGGAGCAAAATCACGTTAAGGACTGGAATGAGCTACTAAAAAACCAAAGTAATAACCTGGTACATGAAAATCAAAATTATAAGCACAAAACTAGATAATGAAAGGATTGTTTTATGGAATTAATAATAGCCGAAAAGCCAAGCGTTGCTCGTGATATTGCCCGTGTAATAGGCGCCAACGAACAAGTAAAATCAAAAGACATCACATATTACAAAAACGAAAAATATCTTGTTTCAAATGTTCTCGGACATTTGGTGACACTTGCAGAACCAGCGAAATACAACGAAGAATGGGGAACGCCATGGAGACTGGAAGCGTTACCTTTTGTTCCGACATCGTGGCAGTTTTTACCTATATCGGGTGCCGAAGAAAGGCTGCTTGCTCTAGGTAAGTTAATGAACAGTAAAGATGTAGAAAGCATTATTTGTGCAACCGATGCAGGACGTGAGGGAGAGGTAATCTTCCGATATGTTTACAATTATGTTGGTTGTAAAAAGACGTTCAAACGTTTGTGGATAAGCAGCCTTACCGATGATAGTATAAGAAGCGGAATGAAAAATCTTCTCCCTGGAGGTGATAAAGACAGAATATACGAAGCTGGGTTCGCTCGAAGCTGTGCGGACTGGTTAGTCGGTATGAACTTATCAAGATTATATTCAATTTATTACAAGACACGATACTCAGTGGGACGGGTTCAGACACCCACGGTTAATATGATTGTAAGCCGTGATTATGATATAGCAAATTTTAAAAAGAGCATTTATTATACATTATGTCTTGAGAACGGCGCAGGATATTTGAATGTGAATAACGAGAATAATTTTTCTGAACGCACAGCAGCCGAAAGCGTTTTAAACGAATGTCTGCATAAAAATTCTAAGGTTATTAAAGCAGAGAAAAAAGAAAAAAGCGAAAATCGTCCGCTGCTTTATTCCTTAACATCACTACAAAAAGAAGCGAATGAGCAGCATGGCTTTTCTGCTGCACGAACTTTGGTTACAATGCAGGATTTGTACGAAAAAAAGCTTTTCACATATCCTCGTACCGACAGTAATTATATAACCGATGATATGGCAGATAGTGTTCTAGATATTGTAAAGCTGCTCATTTTCTTTGACGAGGAGCAAGTAAATAAACTAATTAAGAATGGTTTAAATCTTGATAAACGTATCATTGATAATTCAAGGGTCTCTGACCACCATGCGATTATACCGACAAAAGATATTTATAAGTTACCCGAAACAGAGCTGTCTCCCGATGAAAAAGTAATAGCTGCGATGATTATGAAAAGGCTGCTTACCTCTGTCGACGAGCCTTATAGATATTACGAAACAGAGTACATATTCAAAGTCTCTGAGCATAAATTTAAGCTTGTTACCAAGGTGCCTATTTCACTCGGTTTTCGTAAATATTTAAAACCCGAGGTAGACGATTTATCGCCATATTCATATAAAATCGGTGATGAATATTATATCGAAAATATAAAATTAGAAGAAAAAGAGACCTCGCCGCCGAAGCCGTTTACTGAAAGCACTCTCCTTTCGGCAATGGAAAATATAGATAAAAGAATTGAAAACGCTGACAAAAAGCAATTCGTAAAAGAGCGTGGTTTAGGAACTCCAGCAACGAGAGCTTCCATTATTGAACGTATTATTAAGCTAGGCTTTGTGGAACGAAAAAACAAAACGCTTGTTTCAACAGAAGCTGGGCGTTCTTTCATTTCTATTCTTCCCGAAGAAGTTAAAAGTGTAGAAATGACCGCCGACATGGAAAGCTTGCTTTCAGATATTGAAAAAGGTGCGATTGTTTCATCTCAGGCAATCAAGGAAATTTCTGATTTTGTTGTTAATGTTATTGAGAAGGAAAGAGGAAAGGAACACATTTCACCCGAAAGGAAAGAAGTCGTTTCACTCGGTAAATGTCCAAAGTGCGGTAAAGATGTGGTCGAAAGAAAAATGAGTTTTTCTTGTACAGACGACTCGTGCATTTTTATTATGTGGAAATCTGATTTATTTTGGGTTAAACGAAACAAAACCTTAACTGCTGCACTTGTGAAAAATCTTTTGCAAAAAGATAAGGTTTTAGTAAAGGGCTTGTATTCAGAAAAAACGGGAAATAAATACGATGCTTACATTTCACTTAGTGAGCGCGTTGGCAATGACGGCAAGGTAAGAGTTGATTATAAAATGTCATTCCCTGTTACAAAAAACAAGTAGCATTTATATCGTGGAACATTTTTTTGTTATATTTTTCGGATTGTGAAAAAGTGTAAATTTCGCAAATTTGCACTTTCTCATAAAAGCAAAAACATCTTTTTTTATTAAAAACGTCATGGAATTATAGCTGTGGCATATTTACTCACGGCAGCATTATTTTTTCTTTCAGTTTTGTAGCAGAAACGGCGGAAAAAG
>JAVBPL010000007.1:0-21992 GCA_031549645.1 Ruminiclostridium sp.
TATCCGGTTCTTGAAATTCCTTAAAAAAGCCGAAACGAAATTATTAAGGCGCTTTGAAGAAGCCCAAACCCCGAAGGTTGCCGCTGAAATGTACACATTCATTTTAGGTCTGCTTCGTTCTACTGGTATCACAGTAAACAGAGGTGAGCTACCTGCAGAATTTGCCTCTCGTGCTTGGGAGATGCTTCCCGACGACATAGATGTAAGCTTCCCTCTCATAATGGATATACTCGAAAAGCTGGAATTCAGTAAGGAGCACCTTTCAGAGGAAGAATATTTATGCTTATCGATATTCACGAAATCTCTTTACGAAAACCTTGTTATAATAAAAAACCCGTTTAAGAGATTTTTCTTAAGAATTTTATTCGTGTTACGTTAACAGAAAGGAATTTTGATAAAAATGATTAAAAATTTACAAGAAGAAATTAATATTTTAAAGAAAAAAACCAATACCGTTATCCTCGCTCATAGCTATCAATCACGGGAGATTGTCGAGGTATGTGATTTTAGCGGTGACTCCTTTCAGCTTAGTGTCGATGCCAAAAATGCAAAAGAGCAAAATCTACTCCTCTGTGGTGTAAAATTTATGGCTGAAACTGCTAAGATTTTAAACCCCGACAAAAACGTTTTCATCGCTAACACCAATGCAGGCTGTCCTATGGCAGAACAGCTTGAACCCGAGATGCTGGCATATTTGAAAAAGCAGGAGCCTGACCGAAAGGTCGTAGCCTATATCAACACCACAGCCGAGCTTAAAAAGCTTTCAGACGTCTGTGTAACCAGCTCCTCTGCTGTTAAAATTGTTAAAAACATGGATGCTGACAAGCTAATGTTTATACCCGATTGTAACCTCGGTGCGTATGTTAAAGCACAGGTTCCCGAAAAGGATATTAAGCTATGTGAGGGCGGCTGCCCTGTTCACGCGGCGGTAACTGTCGAGGATTTAAACGAGGCCAAGAGACTTCACCCAAACGCCTTAGTTCTAGTTCACCCCGAATGTATCCCAGCAGTTGCTAAGGAAGCCGACTATATCGGCTCAACCTCGGGTATAATGGAATATGCTAAAAAGTCCCCTAACAAGGAGTTTATTATAGGCACCGAAATGGCTATAAGAGAGCATTTGCAATACGAATGTCCCGATAAAAGCTTCTATCTTTTATCTAGTAAAATCCTCTGCCCTAATATGAAAATGACCACGCTTGTTGATGTTTACAACACACTTCGGGATATAGACGAGGGGAAAAAGGATAACGAAATAATCATGTCCGCCGACGATATCAGAGATGCTGGGAAATGTATTGACGAGATGCTGAGGCTGGGATAAATATTAATAGGGCAAGCGGATTAGCCGCTTACCCTATTTTTCGTTTATTACTAATCTGCGAATGTATCGAAATATCCCTGAACCAAAACAATCGGTGTGCCCTTGTCACCGCTGCCGCTAGTGAGGTCACAGAGACTGCCTAATAAATCGGTGATACGTCTTGGTGTTGTACCCTGTGAGGACATATTGTTTATCATATCGGCTTCCTTGTGCTTAATCATATCACGAATTGCATCATCTGCCTCGGCACCATGCTTGTCGCCGATTACGTTGTCTGCTAGATACTTAAGCTTAAGCTCATTCGGTGTACCGCAAAGCCCGTCGGTAAAGCCGGGAGAAACTACAGGGTCTGCAAGCTCCCAAATTCCGCCTACTGGGTCCTTGAAAGCACCATCGCCGTATACCATGACTTCGATTTTTTTGCCAGTTGCAGCTTTAAGCTTTTCAGCAACCTCAGTCACAAATTTTTCGGCTTCACGAGGGAATAGTTTTACAGTGTTATCAGTCGCAAGGTTTGAGCCTAACAGACCATATTTCGGGTGATAACCGCTGCCGTTTACAGAGGCTGAAAGTATTTCGTCGAGTCCAATAACCTTTTCAGCACCTGCTTCGAGCAGTCTTTTCTTCGACCTAAATCTCGTATGAATATCGGCTGTGATTACATTCTTTGTATACCCTAAAATAACACGGGGGTCATTAGCAAGAATAATTTTACCCTTGCCGTTTGTAAGCTCTCTATAATATTCGATATAATCAACACCTGTGAAGGGGTGAACCACTTTCCCGAAAACTGCACGGAATTCTTCCTCCGTAAATACATCAGTATAAGGATTTACCTTCTTTTCGTCTAGCAGCTCCCAGCTAATCAACGGGTTTCCCACCTCGTCGGACGGGTAGCTAAGCATTATGTAAAGCTCATCCACACCTAGTGAAATCCCTCTTAATATTTGTGAAAAACGATTACGGCTAAGAATAGGTAATGTGAGACCTACCTTACCGCTCGGAAACTTTTCTCTAACATCTGCCGCAATCTGCTCAAGTGTTGCATAGTTGCCCTGTGCCCGTGCGAGTGTTGACTCGGTAACACCAACTACATCACGGTCACGCAGCTCAAAACCTTCCTCTTTTGACGCACCGATTACGGAGTCTGCAACTATTTGTGCGAGATTGTCACCCTGCTTGATTATAGGTGCTCTTACACCTCTTGAAGTGGTTCCAATTGTTCTCATAACTTTTCCTTCTTTCGTTAAAAAAATAGTTGATTTTTTTATCCTTCTGTATTATACTATAAAATATGTTATTAGTAAATGTTCTATATTTTATATATGATATAAGGAGGGATTATATAGTGGTAAACCTTGAATATTATAAGGCCTTTTATTTTGTAGCGAAAAACGGCAGCCTAACTGCCGCCGCAAAAGAGTTATTTGTTACACAGCCCGCTCTAAGCCAGACCATTCTACAGCTCGAGGAGCAGCTTGGAGGCACATTGTTCACCAGAACACCAAAGGGAATGGTGCTGACAAGTGAGGGTGAAAAAATTTATGAGTATGTCGAGCAAGCACTTAATCTGTTTGATACTGCTCAAAAAAGCTTTGATGAGATGAAAAATCTCAAAGCCGGCAGCATAAGAATAGGCGCCAGTGACACAATATGCAGCCGTTATCTGCTTAAATATATAACGAAATTTCACGAGCTTTTCCCTGAAATAAGTATAAGCGTTACAAACCGTACCTCCCATCAGACTGCCGCACTGCTTAAAGCTGGCGAGGTCGATATCGCTTTTATCAATCTTCCGATTTCAGAAACTGGCAGCTATGACATTTCGCAGTGCCTGACTCTTCACGACTGCTTTATTTGCGGCGAAAAATACCGCAGCCGCTTTACCGAGCCGATTGGTATGCGGGAAATCGCTGAGTATCCGCTCATTATGATGGAGAAGCTTAGCAACACGAGGCAGGTTTTCGATAACTTTATGCTTTCAAAGGGGTTAAGTATAAAGCCTTCTATTGAGCTTGGCAGCTTTGACCTTGTGGTGGAATTTGCGAAATACGGTCTTGGCATCGGTTGTGTCACAAGGGAATTTATTACAAGGGAGCTTCTTAATGACGAGGTTTTTGAAATTCCTATTTCCTTTGAGCTTCCAGAAAGAGCAATAGGCACCCTGCTACGAAAGGACACCCCCTTGACCTTTGCCGCAAGAAGCTTTATGGACCTGATTAATTCAAAGTAACTCAAAAAAGCTGTAACGAAAATTTCGTTACAGCTTTTTGATTAAATATTGTTAATTAATAAAAATTTACATTCTTTAGCTTGAAGTGAGCAATCTGAGACTGAAGTGTATTTGCCTGACCTGATAATTCCTCGGAAGCCGCAGCACTTTCCTCTGCTGTTGCGGAGTTAGTCTGTACAACCTCTGAAATCTGCTCAACGCCAATATTAATCTGAGTAACACCCTGTGCCTGTTCAGCTGACGCACTCGCTATGTTTGCGATAAGCTCGCTGACATTCTTTGTCTTGCTTGCGATTGATGCAAGTGAGCTTGCGGTCTCATTTGCGATGTTAGCACCGTTTTCAACGCTTCTTGTGCTGCCTTCGATTAGAACAGTGGTCTGCTTTGCAGCATCTGCTGATTTAGATGCGAGGTTTCTAACTTCATCAGCAACTACTGCGAAGCCCTTACCTGCTTCACCTGCTCTTGCTGCTTCAACAGCAGCATTGAGTGCCAGTATGTTTGTCTGGAATGCTATATCGTCTATAACCTTGATAATCTTCGCAATCTCGTTGCTGGATTCATTGATAGTACCCATAGCTTCAAGCATCTTATTCATTGCCTGATTTCCGTGGTCAACTTCCTTGCTTGTTTCATCAGAGAGGTCGCGTGCCTTGTTTGCGTTCTC
Organism: Ruminiclostridium sp.; assembly: GCA_031549645.1. Taxonomy (GTDB): domain Bacteria; phylum Bacillota; class Clostridia; order Oscillospirales; family Ruminococcaceae; genus Ruminiclostridium_E. The sequence goes on from JAVBPL010000007.1 coordinate 4,225, forward strand.
GGCGTTGTCATTAACCTGTGCTGCGATTTGCTGGATAGATGCAGATAATTCCTCGATCGAGCTTGCCTGCTCGGTTGCACCCTGTGATAATGCCTGAGAAGCACTGGATACCTGGTCAGCACCGCTGTTTACCTGCTGTGATGCAATATTGATTTCCTTAAACATCGAATTTAATTCTTCGAGCATTCTATAAAGAGCATTACCCATTGTGTCGTCGCTCGAAGCACGCTTAACATCGGGTGTAAGGTCGCCAGAGGCTATGGTTTCGAGAGTTTTTCCTGTTTCGATTTGACGGTTAAGCATGAGCACAAATGCCTTCATCGACTCACCGACTTCATCCTTCATCTCAGAATACTTTGCCATTTCATTAAGAACGGTGGGAGCAAAATTAAGGTCACCCTTCTGTCCTACCTGCTCAAGCGCTGACTTCATAGAGGACATTGGCTTTGAGATAAGGTTCGAAATATAAAGTGCAAGTACAATTGAAATTGTAAGTGCTACGAGAAGTACCGCGATTTCAAGTATTAATGCTGTCTGGAAAAGATTGGTATTTCCGTCAACAGCCGATCTTGCAGTATCTCTATTTACTATAATGCTGTCACTTAATGCAGCATTTATCTTAGTCGCAATTGTTGAACCTGTAGTATTTAATACATCGAGTGCTTCGGTATTATCATTTACAAGTCCTAGCTTATGGACATCTTCAATCATTTTTTCGAATTCAGTATAAGCAGCCTTAAAGGAATCAAAATTTCCTCTGTCGCGGGTATCATTAGCTGCAATTGTCTTTTCATAATCAGCCATGTAGGTCTGAATGTTGGTCTTGTTAGTTTCAACTGTTTTTTCTGCAGCCTTGAAGGTGTCAGAAGCACTATCGTAAAGAATCATATTTCTAACAGCTACTCGGTCAGAGGCGTATGTTTCTCTAAGATTTCCTAAAGCGTCTATTGCCATTAGGTTCATATTATACAGCTCATCATCTGCTGTATTCATGCTATTCATATTAACGATGCCTAGTACAGCCACAACCACTGCCAGTGCAGCTATTATTAAAAAGCTCACTATTAATTTTATTGAGATTTTCCAGTTTTTCATATTTTCTTCTCCTAAATACATTTTAGTAACAGATTTCCCTGTGGGTTACTCAAAGTATATCACCAAAAAAAATAAAGTCAATAGAAAAACTATCAATAGAAGACATTTTACAATTTATTAATATTATGTTTAAAATTTAGTTACAATACTTCCTTTACATAAGTTATAACTCAAAAATATAATGGCACTCAGGTGACATTATAACAGAAAAAATCCCACGGTTTATCCGTGAGATTTTTTTAGTTATTATAATTATCCTTCGTATTCACCATACTTCGGAGCGTTTGCAATTACATCAGCTTCAAGCATAGCTGGCAGTAATTCGTACCTTGCAAATTTCATTGTGAAGCTACCCATACCACGAGTCATCTGACGGATAACAGTCGCAAAATCATCAGTCTCGGCTTGTGGAATTTCGGCACTTATTTCAGTTAAGCCGTCGCCTATTGCATTCATGCCGAGGACGGAACCACGTCGCTTATTAAGAACACCCATTACGTCGCCCTGTGCATCGTCAGTAACGGTTATTTTAAGCGTAACTATAGGCTCTAATAAGCATGGTGAAGCCTGTGCAAGTCCATTCTTAAATGCTATGTGAGCTGCCATTTTAAACGCCTGCTCCGAGCTGTCAACAGGGTGATAGGAGCCATCGAAAAGTGTTGCCTTAAGGCGTACTACAGGGTATCCCGCAAGCACTCCGTGGGTAATGCTTTCTTGCAAGCCCTTTTCAACTGCTGGGAAGAAGTTTTTCGGGACACTGCCGCCGAATACCCTTTCCTCGAACAGCAGCTCTTCGCCGTCATATGGTTCAAATTCAATTTTTACATGACCGTACTGACCGTGACCGCCTGACTGCTTCTTATGCTTTCCTTCAACGCTTACCTTCTTGCGAACCGCCTCTCTGTAGGCTATAATTGGCTTCGAAAGCTCTACCTCGACACCGAATTTATTTTTCATTTTTTGAATTGTAACATCGAGATGCTGCTCACCTAAGCCCCCGATAACACGTTGATGTGTCTCGGTATTGTTGACATAATTGAGTGACAGGTCTTCCTCTAAAATACGGTGAATGGCATTCGAAATTTTACCCTCATCACCCTTTCCTTTTGCAGTAACTGCTTGGAAAAAGCAAGGCTCTGGGAATGTAATGCTATCGTAAGATATAATATTTGAAGCATCGCATAGAGTATCGCCAGTGTTTGCGTTAAGCTTTGTCACAGCAACGATATCGCCAGCGTAAGCTTCAACGATTTCCTCTTGCTTTTTACCTCTTAATGCGAGTATTTTACCAAAGCGTTCGATTTCACCTGTCCTCGAGTTTGTCGGCTCAGTTTTAGCTGCAAGAGTTCCTGTAACCACCTTAACAAAGCTCATTTTACCCACAAACGGGTCTGCAATGGTTTTGAAAACGAATGCTGACAAAGGTTTGTTTTCGTCGTAGCTGACATACTTGTCACCGCATCTTGCGCCCTTAACCTCGTCGGCACTAGGCAGCATATAAACCATAGTATCTAGTATCATGTCGATAGCAGCTAAAGGCTCTGATGAACAGCAGACAACGGGAGTAATCGCACCGCTGTCAACACCGTCGTGGAGTCCCTTTATAATTTCTGCTTCGGTGAAATCCTCGCCCTCGTTTTCGAAGAAGCGCATCATCAGCTCCTCATCGGTCTCGGCAACAGACTCTGCCATTGCGGCACGAAGCCCTTTTAAGCGGTTCTCAGATGCAGGCATCTCAACCTGTGTAGGAGTTCCGTTTTTATCATAGGTATATGCTTTCATTTCAAGCAGATTAATATAGCTTTCAACTGTGCCGTTCTTGTCGTAAGGCACTACAATTGGGCATATTGAGGGTCCGAAGGTTGTTTTCAAATCCTCAAGAACCTTATAAAAATTCGAATTTTCCTCTTCCATTTTGGTTACTACGAAAATAGTAGCCTTCTTCTGGGCTATTGCTTCACGATAAGCCTTGATTGTGCCTACCTGAACACCGTCCTTAGCGGTAAGCGTGATAGCTACGCTCTCTGCCGCATTAATACCCTCATACATTCCAGCAGCAAAGTCAAACTGACCAGGAGTGTCTATAAGGTTTATTTTAACGTCCTTCCACTCAACATAAGCGAGTGAAGTATTTAGTGAAATTTTTCTCTTTATTTCTTCTTGGTCATAGTCGGTAAGTGTGGTGCCGTCGGCAACCCTACCCATTCTGTCGTGTCCGCCGCTTTTGTAAATCAAAGCCTCAGCCAGTGTGGTTTTACCGCTGCCATTGTGACCTGTTACAGCGATGTTTCTGATGTTTTTACATTTATAGGTCTTCATTAAACGTTTCCTTCCTACCTTGAGATTTAACTTGATAAATAATAAAAGTATAAGATTTATTTAATAAGTCAAAAATAATTATACATTAAATTTGAAAAAAAATCTATAGATTTTTTATTAAATTTTTCAATTGACGTATAATTTTTTAGTCGAATTTTGTATAATTGTCACAAATTTATATTTTTATCTATTGACAAGAGCAAATGTTATGTTATAATAATACGGTGATGTCAACGTGTTTCGGTTTACAGCAATGAAATAAATGAGGAGGAATACTCTTATGTCAAAGGATTTTGCAATGACAATGCTCCTAGATGTTTACGGGGTTATGCTTACAGACCGTCAGCATGACATAATGGAGTATTATTACGAAAACGATTATTCCCTAGCAGAGATTTCAGAGCTAACCGAGATTACGAGACAGGGCGTGTTAAACTGCCTCAGAAAGAGCGAAAAGCACTTGAAGGACCTTGAGCTTAAGCTAGGGCTTGTGCGCCGTTTCAGAGAGCTTGAAGCCGATATTTCGGAGCTTGAGGGCCTAATATTACAAAGTGAAATGACAAACGAACGTGTCATGGCTGATATTGACGATTTGATGGTTGAAATAAAAAAGAAATTATAAGGTAAGATTAAATGGCATTTGAGGGTTTATCCGATAAGCTTGGGAAGGTTTTCAAGAACTTAAAAAACCGCGGAAAGCTAAGCGAAAAAGATGTTCAGGAGGCAATGAGAGAGGTTAAAATGGCTCTTATTGAGGCTGACGTCAACTTCAAAATCACAAAGGATTTTGTATCAAAGGTTACAGAGCGTGCAGTCGGAAGCGAGGTTATGAACAGCCTTACTCCAGCGCAGCAGGTTATAGATATAGTTCATGATGAGCTTATTAAGCTTATGGGCGAAACTAATTCGAAGCTGAATTTCCCATCGAAACCGCCATGCGTTATCATGATGTGCGGTTTGCAGGGTGCTGGTAAAACCACTTACTGCGCAAAGCTTGCAAAGTATTTGAAAACGCAGAACAGGCGACCGCTATTGGTAGCCTGCGATATATACCGCCCAGCCGCAATCGACCAGTTAAAAACTGTCGGTGAAAAGGCAGGTGCAAGGGTGTTCGAAATGGGGCAGATAAGCCCCGTAAAAATAGCCGAGGAAAGCGTAAAATACGCAAAGGATAACGGCTATGATGTGGTTATTATCGATACTGCGGGACGACTTCATATAGACGAGGAGCTTATGAAGGAGCTCAGCGAAATAAACGAAAAAACCACTCCGAATGAAATCCTACTTGTAGTAGACTCAATGACAGGTCAAGATGCTGTAAATGTTGCGAAAAGCTTTAACGAGCTTCTCGAAATAACAGGCGTGGTTTTGACAAAGCTTGACAGCGACACCCGAGGCGGTGCGGCATTATCGGTGCTTGCCGTAACGGGAAAGCCGATTAAATTTGTCGGCATAGGCGAAAAATTAGATGACCTAGAGCAGTTCCACCCCGATAGAATGGCATCAAGAATACTCGGTATGGGAGATGTTTTAAGCTTAATTGAAAAAGCTAAAATTAACATCGACGAAAAGGAGCAGGCAAAGCTTGTAAACAAGCTTAAAGAAAACAAATTTGACATGAACGACTTATATTCCCAGTTTGAACAGATTGAAAAAATGGGCAGTTTGTCGTCACTTATAAACATGATACCAGGAGTAAGCGGTAAAATCAAGGAAGAGGACATCGACGAGCGGAAGATGCCTCGGACTAAGGCGATTATCTCCTCAATGACAAAGGCGGAACGTGCCAAGCCTTCGCTGATAGATGCAAAGCGTAAAAGACGAATTGCGGCTGGAAGCGGTACAAAGGTTGAGGACGTAAACGCACTCCTGAAGCAGTTTGAGGCTATGAGCAAGATGATGAAGCAGATGGGCTTCAAGGGTGGAAAAAAGCGTTTCCCGAAGTTCCCGATGGGTGGTTTCCCATCAATGTAGATTTAATCCTATCAGGTTAAATATATACTATATTATGGAGGTGAAAAGAATGGCAGTTAAAATCAGACTTAGACGTATGGGCGCAAAAAAAGCCCCCTTTTACAGAATTGTAATAGCAGATTCCCGTTATCCTAGAGACGGACGTTTTATCGAGGAGATAGGTTTTTACGATCCTACAAAGGAGCCTAGCGTAATCAGCGTTGATGACGAAAAGGCAAAGAAGTGGTTAGTGAACGGAGCGCAGCCCACTGATACAGTAAGAAAGCTTCTTAAAATCAAGGGGGTTCTCTAATATTTCCACGTGAAAGGAAATGGTTATTAAATGGAAGAGCTTTTAAATGCAATGGTCGAAGAGCTGGTAGAGGACAAGGCGGCGATAGAAATTAAAACCGATGAACCAACCAGCGAGGGTGTAACAGTGTATCATCTACACGTTGCAGCTGGCGATATGGGACGCGTTATCGGCAAGCAGGGACGTATTGCGAAGGCAATCCGTACTATTATGCGTGCAGGTGCCGTAAGATATAACCAAAAGGTTATGGTCGAAATCGATTAAAAATAGTTAATGCTAGCATTAACGCCGTAAATATGGAAAGGGATATTATTATGAATAAGTACCAGTGTCCATGCGGATATGTTTACGATGAAGAGCTTGGAGATCCCGATTCGGGAGTAGCTCCAGGAACTAAATTTGAAGATTTACCAGACGACTGGTGTTGTCCGGTTTGCGGTCTCGACAAGAGTATGCTCTCAAAAATGTAATAGGTTGCTGACTTTGTCAGCAACCTCGCATGGGGAGCCAGCTCACCCTACGCTACCCCCACGCACGCCACCACAGATGGCAATTTTAATATGGGGTAATTGATTATACAATAAAAAAGTGCCGTTTAATCGGCACATTTTTTATTTTTAAAGTGAAAGGCTTGCCACAGCGTTCAAGGAACCGTTTGCTATATTTCCATTTTGGAATTCGTAGAAGCCTTGACAGCCTATCATTGCGGCGTTGTCTCCGCATAAGCTAAGTGGCGGAACATATAGCTCCATACCGTTCACTTTAGCCTTTTCGTCTAGCATTTTCCTTATATAAGAATTTGCCGCCACTCCTCCACAGAGGGCGATTTTTTTATACCCTTTTTTAGTTCCTGCCAGTATCAGTTTATCGGTTAAAATTTCGCTTACCGTATTTTGAAAAGAAGCCGCAAGCGACGGTATATCAAGCGTTTCATTTTTTTGCGAGCAGTTGTGAATGAGGTTAATAACCGCTGTTTTAAGTCCTGAAAAGCTGAAATCGAATTCGTTTTCGGTTCTTGGCTTCGGAAGCTTATATTTGCTTATATCATAATCTCCCTTTGACACAATTTCATCGATATATTTACCACCAGGATACGGAAAGCCCATAGCTCTTGCGGCTTTGTCGAAAGCTTCACCCGCCGCATCATCAAGCGTCCTTCCTATCACATTAAAACTTGTGTAATCATCAACCTCCACAATATGGCTATGCCCTCCCGACGCAACCAGACACAAGTAAGGCGGCTTAAGCTCGGGATAAGCAATATAATTTGCCGCTATATGCCCCTTTATGTGGTGAACAGGGATAAGCGGTATATTCGCCGCAATTGCAAGCCCTTTGGCAAAATTAACGCCGACAAGCAGAGCCCCTATTAAGCCAGGCGCGTAAGTCACCGCGACTGCATCTATGTCTGAAAGCTTAAGCCCTGCTGTAATTAATGCACTATTTGTAACCTGCACGATGCTTTCGCAGTGACGGCGTGAGGCGATTTCGGGCACAACTCCGCCATATAGCTTATGCTCCTCGATTTGCGAAGCGACTATGCTTGAAATTATTTTACGTCCGTCCTCGACAACCGCAGCCGCAGTCTCATCACAGGAGGTTTCTATTGCCAAAATTTTCATAGTAACGTTTTTATCCTTAAATATATTGTTTCAAAATCCTTCATTGTAAGCTCCTCTGCGCGTGCTAGTGGATTTATACCAGCACCGGCGAGCAACTCTCTCATGCTATCTTTATCGGTATTTGCGACTGATGTCAACAGGTTCACAATTTGCTTTCTCCGCTGTGAAAATGCGGTGTGAATTATTTTAAAGAAAAGCTCCTTGTCTGTGACGTTGTAGGGGCACCTTTCATAGACGTTAAGCCCAATTACCACACTGTCAACATTCGGCGCAGGCATAAAGCTGCCTCGTGATACCGAAAAGAGCTTCCTTGGCTCCGCATAATATCTTATAGCCGCACTTATCGAGCCACATTCACGGGTGCCTGGCAGAGCCGTAATTCTGTCTCCCGCCTCCTTTTGCACCATTACTGTAATCGATTTTAAGGGCAGCTCGTCCTCAAGCAGCTTCATAATAACAGGCGATGTGATATAATAAGGCAGATTTGCACAGCATATTATTTCGGTTTCACCTAGCTTCTCTTTTATTAAGCTTAGTAAATCTAAGCTTAAAACATCGCCGTAAACAACCTCAACATTGTCGAACTCAGAAAGCGTTTCCTCAAGAATAGGCGCCAATCCTCGGTCGATTTCGATTGCCAGAACCTTATCGCATAAGCTAGCCAGTTCCTTCGTCAAAACCCCGATGCCTGTTCCTATTTCAAGCGCAGACACACCTTTTCTCGCACCACCCTGCTCGGCAAGCTTGGGGCAAATTCCAGAATTAATTAGAAAATTCTGCCCAAGCGACTTTGAAAACGCAAAGCCGTGCCTTTCGAATAAATCTCTTATTACCTTAATAGAGGTCAGCTCCATTTACATAACCATTCCTTTCGGGGAGGCTTCCTTCTGTTAATTATAGCACAAGTGCAGTGCTATTGTAAACAGTGATTATCACAAATGTACATTTGGCAGTCAAGTTAAGAGCTTACATATATTTTTTATCTAAAAATCATTAAAAAACCCAAAGGCTATTTACAATGTAAACGTTTTATGTTATTATATGAAAAGTATGTAATATAAAATTAATATTTGTAACGTTATTCATACAATATTAATCAACTTATTTAAAAGAAAGCGGGCGTATTTTGTGAAATTAGCTAAATTGGCGGTGATGTTTGTATTAGGTTTAACCTTAGCTATATCTTTTACAGTAGTAAGTTATGCCGATTATAGCTTCATGGCTGATTATATACAGCGTATCTATTCTGAAGAAAGTGCAATCCCTGTAACCAGCGCAAATTATGTGCTTCAGACAAGTGATAAGTTTATATGGATAGCAAGCTATGACGGATTGTTCAGATTTGACGGTAAAAGCTCTGTGCAGTTCGATAAAGAAAGCTTTGGCTTCCCTACAAAGAATGTCAACGTGCTTTTCGAGGATTCTAAAAAAAGACTGTGGATTGGCACAAACGACTCGGGTATTGCGGTTTATTTTGACCACGGAATAACGATATTCGACACTACCATAGGCTTATCCTCAAACTCAGTCCGTTCCTTCACAGAGGATCAAGACGGAAATATTTACATCGCTACATCCTCTGGGCTTGATGTGATAAATAACAATCTCGAGCTGATGTCGAACGACACCACAGATTTAGGTACCACAATGGCGTTCGGCTTAACCTGCAGTAAGGAAAACGAAATATGGTGTGTCCAGAACGATAAGGGTGTTAATGTTCTGACCAACAACAAGACCACCTTTTCATATGCACCCGATTTTTTCGACGGATACAGCCTAAACTCCATATATAAAGGCAAAGACGATACAATCTATATCGGAACACTTTCAAATAAATTTATAAAAATAACAGACAGTGGCGATAAGGGCGGCTACGAAATTATCGACACTGGTAAATATACTTCAATCCAAAATTTCTACGAGGATAGTGACGGAAGGCTGTGGTTTTGCACTACCACAGGGCTCGGATATTATTATCAAGGCAAAATATACGAGGTAGACGGGCTCGAAATGGATGCCTCACTGGTTAACATAATTCAAGACAACGAGGAGAATTATTGGCTGACCTCCTCAAGACGCGGCTTATTATGCTTTACGAGATGCAAATTCACCAACATCAGCTTTAAAGCGAGACTACCCGAGCTTACAGTAAACACTACGAAGTATGTAGATGAGGATCTTTACATAGGCACTGACACAGGCTTATATATAATCAATAAAAATGACGAGCTCGTAGAAAACGACATAACAAAGATGCTGAGTGGCAGTAGAATAAGAGCGATAATCTCAGATAACGACGGTTTCTTGTGGTTTTGCTGTTACAACGAGCACTCGCTTTCAAAATATAACCCTAAGACAGGAGAACTCAAGCATTTTGACCCGGAAAACGACGGATTGACTGACTCCAAAACACGCTGTGCAAAGGTGCTCCACGACGGAAGCATAGCAGTAGGCACTAACAACGGACTAAGCATAATAAAAGATGATAAGGTGATTAAAAGCTTCGGCGCAAACGAAGGTATATTAAACTCCTATGTGCTCTGTATCGAGGAAGATGCCGACGGAAAAATATATGTCGGAAGCGACGGCGGCGGAATTTACATAATCGATGGAGACACAGTTACAAATTTTAATGAGGCTAACGGACTACCTGCTGGGATTATCCTAAGACTTAAGTACGACCCTGCTCGTGATGCAATGTGGGTATCATCTGGAAATTCTCTTTGTATATGGACTGGCGATGAGGTATATAATATATCTGACAGTATCGGGGTAAGCTCAAGCGTTTTTGATATAATTATCTGTGACGACGGCGAAATGCTGCTTCTTACCGCCGAGGGTGTATATTTCATCGACAGCAATAAGCTTTTTGAAGAAAAAACCTCTGAGGTTAAAGTCCTAAAAACAGAGGACGGACTTCTCTCATCGATAACCGCAAATTCATGGAACGACCTGACAGAGAACGATATACTTTATCTCGCTTGCAGTAAGGGTGTGTTCAGTTTAGATATTGACGATTACTACACCAATAATGTAAAGCCAGATGTTAAGGTTATGAGCGTGGTAACAGACGACCAAAAATTTGACACTCCCGAAAAAATAACGGTTAACAGCAGCTCCTCGAGAATTACAATAAACCTCGCACTTCTTACCTACAATTCTATAAGAGGAAATACGATAACCTATATGCTAAAGGGCTTTGACAATGAGCCAGTTACGATAAACACCTCAAACGAGCTTAGTGTCAGCTACACAAACCTAAAAGGCGGCGACTACACCTTTGTGGTTTCGGGAGTAAACAACGACGGCATCAGCAGTGATTATCTAGAATTTATTATTAAGAAGGAGCTTAGCTTTTTCGAGCATCCGATTGTCATAATTCTCTTGATAGCAGTGGCAACTCTTGCTCTTTTTCTAGTAGCCTTTGGCTATGCTAAGCATAAGATTAAAAAGATGCAGAAACGTGAAGATGAGTACAGACAGATTACTGAACAAGCAATTAGCGCAATCGCAGATACAATCGATGCTAAGGACACCTACACGGCAGGTCATTCAAGACGGGTTGCTCAGTTCTCGGTTGAGATAGGCAGAAGGCTCGGACTTGGTAAAAAAGATGTCGAGGATTTATACTACACCGCCCTGCTCCACGATATCGGTAAAATCGGTGTACCCGACAGTATTCTAAAAAAGCCCTCGCATCTTAACGACGAGGAGTATAAAATAATTCAAAGCCACGTTGAAATAGGCGGCTCAATCCTTCAAAGCATAGAAATTATCGAAAACGTCGCAATAGGCGCAAAATATCACCACGAGCGTTACGACGGCAAGGGATACACGCAAGGCCTGTCGGGTGAAAATATTCCCCTCTTTGCCCGCATAATCTGCGTAGCTGATACCTATGATGCAATGAGCAGTGACCGTCCATATCGTAAGGCACTAGGTAAAGACCATATATTAAACGAAATTAAAAATTGCAGCGGTACACAGTTTGACCCCAAGATTGCTGGAATTATGGTTGGAATTTTAAACGAACAGGAACAATAAAATTATCTACTTGAAAACGCACCCAAAATCTGCTATAATAATAAGTAGATTTATACAGAACTCCCGAAAGGCAGGATTTATATGAGACTTATAACCCGTTCGGATTTCGATGGGCTTGCGTGCGGTGCCTTACTCCTCGAAGCCGGAATTATAGAAAGCTATACCTTTGCACACCCAAAGGATATTCAAGATGGGCTTGTGCCTGTAACCGAAAACGATGTGCTTGCTAATGTGCCTTATGCACCAGGCTGCGGTATTTGGTTTGACCACCATTCCAGCGAGCATGAAAGAAGTGAGCTTGAGGGAAAATATGTTGGTGAAAGCCGTCATGCACCAAGCTGCGCTAGAATTATTTATGAATATTACGGCGGGCGGGAACGCTTTCCACAGTTCGATGATTTGATGATTGCAGTAGATAAGGTTGATTCGGGTAATTTAACCCGCGAGGAAATTCTAGAGCCTGAGGGCTGGATTTTAGTAGGCTTCCTAATGGACCCCAGAACGGGGCTTGGTCGCTTCCGCAATTTCACTATCAGCAACTATCAGCTTATGGAAAAGCTGCTGGTTTGCTGCCGTACTATGACTACCGACGAAATTCTTGCGATGCCCGATATAGTGGAACGTATCGACTTATATAATGTTCAGACAGCTTTATTTAAGCAAATGGTGGGTGAATATACGAAAATCGAACGTGATGTAATCATCACCGATTTAAGAGGTGTAGACCCGATTTATACGGGAAACCGCTTCCTTATTTACAGTATCTATCCCGAACAGAATATTTCGGCATGGATTGTTTCAGGAAAAGGCGGCAAGGGCTGTTCCATAGCGGTGGGCTATTCTATCCTCAACAGAACCAGTAAGGTTAATGTCGGCAGCCTTATGCTAAAATATGGCGGTGGCGGACATAGAGCGGTTGGAACCTGCCAGCTTGCCGATGAAGATATAGACGAAAGGCTTCCAAAGCTCCTCAACGAGCTTGTAAATTATGATGAATACTATAACGTATAAAATAAATCGCCCTAACGTAAAGTAGGGGCGATTTATTATTTATAAATGAAATCTTCTTTTCATCTCTGCAAGCATTTCCTTACCCCAAAACGTTATCAGGGCAAGAACCGATATAAGGCTTACAGCCACGCAGACAAGCGACGGGATATATACATCGAGGCTGTCTGTCGCATAAAAAATAATCGGTATAATTCCAAAAACCGCATCAACCACAAAATACATAAAATATGTGCTGATTGGCATATCAAGAATACGGTACAGAATGGCAAAAAGCAGCATTGCGACTATGCAAATACAAGGTATCACATACTCAATCGACCAGCCATGCCAGCCTAACGCCTTATCCCACACTAGCGAAACCACAGAGACTATCAGGACATGATAAATTATATTTTTTTGAAGATTATTTTTCTTTTTTATTATCGTAACAAGACTTATCCAAAGCGTTACTGCACCTAGCACCACGAATAAGAACCACATACCAGTTTCGATTATAATTAAGTTAACCACAATAGCGGTTATAACCACCACCGCTGTTACGAAAAATAAAATACGAAAAAACAAATTGTATCTTTGATAAAGTGTCGGTATTTCGGGGAAAACATCAGTCGCAGCTTTATTTTCGGCAGCTTCGAGAGAATAACCACAGAGAGGACAGCTATTCTTCTCTGTACGAACCTCGACCTTGCATTTTTCACAAATTTTCATAGCTCCACCTCCGGACTGTTCGCAGAAATTTCAACTGATAAACCAAGCTCGGAAAGAATTCTGAAAAAGTTTTTTTCAATCACACGTCCCTTAAAGCAGGACATAACCGAAATCGAAAGCTTATTCTCAAATGAACAAACACAGGCTTGAAGGCAGTCGGTGCTGTTCGATACATTGAACTGTCGAATAAAGGGACAATACTCCTCGGGCATATTTATGACTCCCACATTTGAGAGTGACGCTGTGGATTCCCTATGCGAAAGCCTATTTGCATAATGTAAAGTCACATCTTTTATTATAAGCGGTGCTATTCGGACAAAAACATTTCGTTCTATCGCAGAGAGCGAATTTAAGCGTTCGTACAGCTTATCATAAACCAGCTCGTCCTTAAAGCACTTATCGACCTCGTAAATTACCTTTTCGAGCGTGACCTCCTCGCTGTTCGTAAGCTTTAATCCTGCATGAATTATTGAAAAAAAGTTACGGGTGGTTTCAGATGAAAAATAACGTCGTAAATTTACAGGAATAGTCAGCATTACAGCCTTTTTCATCGCTTTTATCGGCATTGCCCTTTGGATAGCCATTATAAGCACCGAGGACAGAAAAACAGTGAGCGTGGTGTTAAAATCGTGTGCTTTTTCGAGCACCTTATCAACGGGAAGTATGGCTTCTATTAGGGATATACGGTTCTCGGTATATTTATCGCCCTTAAGCTGATAGGCATATATTCTGTTCTTTTTTTCTTTATTTTTGTTTTTACCCTTATAATATTTGCTGAAGCTGTCGGACTGCTGTTCAAGCTCGGTGCCTATAAAGTGGCTTGACACATCGCTTAGCTTGCCCTCGCTCATCATCATTAGGTAATTCGACACGAGACATTTGAGGAATTGAATCGCACCTGTGCCGTCTGATAAAACATGGTAAACCTCAAGGCTGATGCGTGTTTTGAAATACATTACACGGTATAACAATGTTTTCTGTTCTTTTAAGAAAAGCGGACTGCATAACGTCAAATTCTCCTCAAAAACCTGCGGTATCTGGCTCGTTTCTTCAAGATAGTACCAGAATAAGCCTCTCTTAAGGACTGTGTTATATAAAGGGAATAAATCTCTTGTTTTAAGTAACGCTTTTTGAAGTATTTCGGGGTTTATTTCCTCCATAAGCTCGCAGGAAAAACGAAATACATAGGTATTGGCTTTTGTAGACGACGACGGAAAAATGAGCGCCGCATTATCAAGCTTTTTCCATGATGCTTCTTTAGTTCTAGGCATCTCTTTTATAACCTCCTATACCAAAAATACGCAGTAGGACTATCTATTTAGGAATTTATTTATTATTTCATAGCATTTTAATACATCGGGCTCCTCCGAGGGAGAAGCGGAAAAGAAGCCGTGACAGGCGTTTTGGATACGGTAAATTTCGGTGTAATTCCCCGCCTCGGTTAGCTTTTTACCGTACGCCTCTGCTTCATCTCTGAGCGGGTCAAGCTCCGCAGTAATAATCAGTGTCTCGGGCTGCCCCGATAAGCTTTCAGCCAGCAGCGGTGCAAAGTAAGGGTTGTCTAAATCCCAGTCGCTGTTCTTATATAAATCGATATAATCATTGATGTGCTGAACGGTCAGTATTTGCCCAACGCCGTATTTATATAGTGACTCAAATCCAGATTTTAAACCGTGATTGGCGGCTGTCGATGGGTAAATCAGTATCTGCTTTTTAACACCTTCACTTCTATTATCCTGAAGCATCAGATTAACTGCGGCGGCAAGATTTCCGCCCGCGCTGTCCCCCATAACCACGATTTTTTCTTTATTTATACCAAGCTCATTGGCATTTTTAATTATTTCATTTACTACTGTATAGCAGTCAGTTAAGCCTGCTGGAAATTTATGCTCAGGTGCAAGTCTATAATCGACTGAAAGCACACGGTAACCAGTGCTTTTCGCAAGGCTTGCGCAGGTTTTGGTATAGCTTTCGATATTTCCTATAACCCAGCCCCCACCGTGAAAATAAATAATTACTGCATCGCTTTTGCTGTCATTATCAGAAAAAAGACGCACAGGTATTACATTTCCATTATGGCTTATTTCGTAATCCCATATACTGTAAAGAAACGAAAAGGGTGCACGGCTAGTCATGTTACTCAGCTGACGTGCAAGTTTATAATTCTGTTTTAAATTGAATTCAAAATAAGAAAGTCCTTTTTGAATACTCCGCTTTAGCTGATAAAACATTTACACTTACCCTTCTTCATGGTTTATTATTACATATAGTATATCATAAACCGCCTGCGATAGCAATAATAAAAAAGTGAAACCAAAATTGATTTCACTTTTATTTTATTAATACCAGCAATTAAACTCATCTAAGCGCCAGCCATCCTTCGTTAGAACAAGCGTTTCGGAAAGCTCGTCTTTATACGCATAACCATCACTTGCAAGGTACGATACATCACCCATAAGCTCTATTTTTGTGTCATTTTTAGCCGTAATATTAAAAGCTATGCTATTAAAATCGGGATTTGCAAGTCCCTCGACATCAAGGCATAACAGCTCGCCGTAATAATCAATAAAGGTCACATTGCTCCGCTGGAAGCGTTCAAGATAATCAGCTGTGAAAATGCTTTCCATATAAGTCACAAAGCTGGCATAAGATATGCCCGTTTTATAATAAATATATGATTGATTTTCCATCGGTATTTCTACCTTTTCGGCGGTTTCGACATCAGCCAGCATACTCCTGACATAATATAAATCCCATACACCGACAGCCTTTTGGAACAGCTCAGCGGTACCTTCCGGAAGTCCGTCAAAATCTATTTCCGACACTGGATAATCGTTGTCGTCATACGGCTTAAAGCTCGTCAGTGCGGTTCCTTGAATTATTTCAACACTGTCCTTTACCGTTTCTGTCTCGAATAAATATGTAGTCGTTTCTTCTGTAAATTCGGTTACCGCTTCTGTTATTATCTTAGCTGTCGCTACGGTGGTTTTTTCGGTGGTGGTTATGACTTCCCTTGTAGTCGATGCTGTGGTAGTGGCTAAGGTTTCTGTGGCAGTTGGGGCGGTCAGGACAACCTCGTCCTTCCCAATTCCGCTTGCTTTAGCGCCGCAGCCCGTAAAAACGGTGGTAATGAATGAAACAGATATTATGTAATTTATGTATTTTTTCTTTATTTTTAACATTTTCATGCTTTCCTCTAGATGACTTAAGCGAACTTTAATATAATAACACATTTTTCATTTTTTGTCAAATTATACAAAAGAATGGCTTAAAACCGCCATTCCAGCCCTTCTTTTTGTGCTATATAAACAGTTTGACAAAACTATACTAAAATGCTATAATTAAGGGCAAGGAATAACCCCATGAGGAAATATATATGAAAATATTAATTATCGACGGTATGGGCGGCGGTATGGGTAAGGCTGCCGTCGAAATCATAAAAACCGAAATACCCTCTGCCGATATAATTGCCGTTGGCACAAATTCGACCGCAACCGCAGCCATGCTTAAGGCTGGTGCAAACAATGCCGCAACAGGTGAGAACGCTGTAATTTATAATTCACAGAACTGCGACTTCATAATCGGTGCAATTGGAATTGTTTTCGGTAACTCGATGTACGGGGAGATAAGCCCCAAAATGGCAGAAGCCGTTTCGTCGAGCATGGCATATAAGCTTCTAATCCCCACCTCAAAATGCAACGCTCATATACTAGGCACCGCCGAAAAGGGGCTTGGCAGTTACCTAAACGAGCTTGTGGATATTTTAAAGCAGAAAATTTAATATAAACATAACAATGTCATGAAGACGATATCGTTTCTGAAGGAACGGTCAGCTTCGTGATTTTTTATTTAGGATGGTGTTTATGAACCTCAACGAATTTTTTAAAGCGAATACTAAAGTCGCACTAGGCTTCTCGGGGGGAACCGACTCGGCTTACCTCCTTTATACCGCTGTTAAATGCGGTGCAGACATTAGGCCATATTTCGTAAAATCTATATTTCAACCCGCTTTTGAACTTAAAGATGCAATGATTATGTGCAATCAGCTTGGCGTGGAATTAACTATAATAGAAGCTGCTGTTCATGAAAACGCCGAGGTTATGAACAACCCCCCCAACCGCTGCTATTTATGTAAAAAATACATCTTCGGCTTGATTAGCGAAAATGCACATAAAGACGGTTATCCGCTGATTATCGATGGGAACAATGCTTCTGACAGCACTGACGACCGCCCTGGAATGAAAGCCTGCCTTGAGCTTGGTATTCGCTCACCGCTCCGTGAATGTGATTTAACCAAAAGCGAGGTGCGAGGCTTATCGAAGGAGGCAAATTTATTCACCTGGAAAAAGCCCTCTTACGCCTGCCTTGCCACCCGAATACCCACAGGAACCCAGATAACGACAGAACAGATATTAGCTGTGGAAAAGTCTGAGGATTATTTATTTTCACTTGGCTTCAACGATTTCAGAGTACGAGTTATAAATAAAAATACCGCAAAGCTTGAATTATCTGAGAATGATTTACAACGATTAATCAAAAATAGGATTAATATAATAAAAAATCTAGTTTATTTTAAAGAAATAATGCTTGATTTGAAAGTGAGAAGCTGTGATGGATAAAGAACAAACATTAAATTTACTTCAAAAGGTTCAAAACGGAGAATTAACACCAGATGAGGCTTTATTAAGCTTCAAATCGGCGCC
>JAVBPL010000073.1:0-16607 GCA_031549645.1 Ruminiclostridium sp.
AAGCCTCTCTGCGAGCTTCCTAGCGTAAAAATATCCTACCGCCGACCAGCATTTAGCTTGTTCTTTTCCGAAAAGGCTCCACGCTGTTTCTGCTTCGGTTTTATAAAAATCGTCGTCCATATAGCACTTTTTTTGTGTATAATAAAATCTTATGTATTTATTAACCTCATCTTTTTCGTTTTCGAGATAATCCGAGCCTCCGACTGCATGCTGAAGCTCATATTCCATGTTTGACTGACCGCCAGCAAGCCACACCTCACCTATCGCTATATTTTTGAAAGTTATTGATTTTTTTCCGCATTTAACCAAAAGCTTTTCGCTGTCCGATGCTTCCATCGGCGGAAGAACTGCCAGCCACTCATTATTTTGAACCACAGCTTCTGCCATGATGTTTTTCAACTCTACTTTAACTGTATCGCCATTTATGCCGCTTCCGAAAACCTTTATAGGCTTATTTCTCTGAAGCACCATGTTATCTGAAAATATCGCCGCTATTTTAAACATAGTTAAATCAACCACCTTATTTATTATTTAACTATATTGTATCATAAATGTTTACCATTTTCAACTAATATATTAAAATCGTTTACATAAAATTTTTCAAAAAAATGTAAAAAAACTATTGCATTATATCGAAATCTATGGTATAGTATAATATGTGTCAATTAAAGGAAGGTGAAATATATGTCTATTATAGAAATAATCAGTGCAATTCTTCTGATTTTGTCCTGTGTATTTATAATCGTTATCGTATTAATGCAGGAATCCAAAAAGGGTATGTCTCAAACCTTAACAGGAGGCAGCTCGGATAATTATTATCAGAAAAACTCAAGCCGCTCTAAGGAAAACAGACTCAGAAAGGCTACCAGAAACGCTGCAATCGTTTTATTCATAGTAACTGTTATAGTTAATGTGGTTTCGATTTATTTCAGCGGTGACAGTTCCTCCATTAATAGCGGAAATAGCGATAATGTTATTGAACTCGATGAAGATGAAATGTCATCCATTATTGACTTCGATACTGCAACCAGTGCCGATGATGATGTTGATAATGATATTGTTGACGGAGACCTCAGCGAATAAAAACATAGCAATGCTTTATACTAAAAGGGCGTAACCTTGCGTTACTGCCCTTTTTAAGCTTTACAAGGAAATGGATTGTTAAATGAAAAGAACTATCAGCAAAAAAATAATGTCGGCTTTATACCAAAAAGACATAAACCTGTCTGGAATACTTAAGCTGACAGGTCATGACTCAAAAACTGTTAAGGTTGTCAAAGCACAGCTCCATAAATGGCAGGAGGAAGGAAATATTGTAAAATCAGGCGATAATTACCGTATCGCTAAACGGAAAGCTGTGTTCAAAGCTGAGATTATGCGTGTTTTCCGTGCACATGGCTTTATCCGTAATATAGCTACTGAGGAAGAATATTTCGTTCCTGGCAAGTATCTGATGGGCGGTGTGCCTGGTGATATAGTTCTCGCAAGGGAGCTTGACCGCAGAGGACTGGATAACGGCCATAATGATAAAGCCGCAAGCGTCTTTATGATTACCGAGGACACCAAAAACACTCTCGTTGGCGTTATCGTTGCAGAGAATGAGCAGCTTTTTCTTCTTCCCGACAGCTTTATAAGTCCGCCGCTTGTTATAATAAAATACGGCGGAAATAAAATAGTTGCAGGCGATAAGGTTAGCTTTAAGCTTCATAAGCGTGCTGAAAAGCATTCCGAGCACATGGTTGATATAGTTTCCGTTTATGGAGCCGCCGAAAACGCAAAAATCGCCGTAGAAGCATATATAGACGAAAAAAATATTCCGTATGAGTTTCCCTCTGCCGCTGCCGATGATGCAAGGCTTATAGCAACAAGGGGCATATCCGAGAAAGAAATCCAGGGCAGAACCGATTTGCGCTCTCTCCGTATTTTTACGATAGACGGTGCCGACACAAAAGACATAGACGATGCTATAAGTATTAAAAAGACCGAAGACGGCTTTGAGCTCGGAGTGCATATTGCCGATGTTTCTTATTATGTTGAAAAAAATTCCGCACTTGATAAAGAGGCATTTTTTAGGGGCACCAGCGTTTATATAGCAAATCTTGTTATACCTATGCTCCCAAAGGAGCTTTCCAACGGTATTTGCTCGCTCAATCCGAATGAAAATAGATTAGCTTTTTCATGTCTTATGAAAATCAGGAACAACGGTGAGCTTGTTAGCTTTGAATTTGTAAAAAGTGTAATAAAATCCACTCTTCAGGGCGTATACAGCGAAATAAACGCTATAATTGATAAATCCGCTTCGGAAGTAATTTTAAATAAATATAAGCCAGTTTTAGAGGACATAACGGTAATGGAGGAGCTGGCGATTATCCTTGCCGCAAAGCGAAAGGAAAGAGGTGCGCCCCCGATAAACACTACCGAAAGCAAGATTATATGCGACGACAGCGGAAAATGCGTTGACATTGTACCCCGTCAAGGTGGTGTATCAGAGGGCATTATCGAGGAATTTATGCTAATGGCTAACAAAGCCGCGGCAACCCTTGCAATGGAAGCTCAAATCCCGTTTGTTTACAGAATTCACGAACCACCCACCGAGGAAAAGCTTGAAACACTGAGAAATTCTCTCCTGCTGCTGGGTATAAATTGCAATTCCATAAGAGAAGCCCGTGACTTGCAAGAAATTCTCGAAAAAGAAGAAAACGGCGACAAGCTTACTGTTGTAAATAATCTGGTTCTACGCACAATGATGAAAGCGAAATATTCACCAGAGCCTATTGGACATTTTGGGCTTGTGATGAAGGAATACGCGCATTTTACATCACCAATTAGGCGTTATCCAGACCTTGCCATTCACCGTATTTTATCAGAATATGTCGGTGGCTTACGAGGTGAAAAGCTTAATAAGAAATATAATAAATTCGCTCATGAAGCTTCAATTCACTCCTCCAGCACTGAACTTATTGCGGTGAATGCTGAACGTGACTGCGAAAAATTCTATATGGCTGAGTTTATGAAATCGCATATCGGCGAAGAATTTGAGGGTGTAATTTCAGGTGTATCGAAGGGTGGAATTTTCGTTTTACTACCCAACACAGTCGAGGGACGTATTGACACCGCCGAGCTTATTACTGGATTGTATGCCGACTTTGAGGTACTACAAAATATATGCTTAATTTCACTTCATGATAACACTAAATACACTGTGGGAGACCGAATTTACGTCAAATGTACGGGTGCGAGTGTAAGTCTTGGCATGATAAATTTTATTATTATTAAGCATTAGCACTTGCAAGAATAACTAGTTTGTGATATACTTTATATAAGTTGTTTATTACTTGTTTCAAAAAAGTATCATTTACATGAAAGGTGGATTTGTTCACAATGAAGAAAAGTCTGTTGATAATAGGCGAATCCGAGCATTTTCAAGCGATATTAGCAGCTATTTTTTCTGAAAACTACAAGGTGTTTTACACAGGTACAGTAGTGGAGGCTTTAAAAATAGTTAAGGATAATATTATCAACCTGATATTAACCGCACCTAAGCTGGATCACGATACTTGTTTTGACTTCGCAAGACGCTTAAAAAACGAGGACGGCGCAAACAGTGATATACCGATAGTCCTTGTTTCGAACAATATAGACACTGATATGCTGTCAAAGGCGCATAAGAACGACATTGTAGACGTTATCAAGCTTCCTTTGGAGCCTATCGATTTTGAAGAAAAGGTTCAAACCGTAATCCTTAAATATGCTCGCGCATATGAGAAACTTGACCCATTAACTGGGCTCCATAAAAAGCTGTATGCTGAGGAACAAATTACAGATGTCCTCGAAAACGACAAAAAGGGTGCCTTGCTCTTAATTGAGGTTTGCCATTACAGCTTTGCAAGCTCAAAAGTAAATGACAAAACTCTTTCCTCATGCAGTAATATACTTAAGAAGCTTATCGGTCCGAATGCCGTGCTTGCAGTATCGGCGGGCGGCGGTTTTATAATTTTCGAGCCCGCTCTCCGTGAAAAGGAAGCAATTGAAAAATACGCCAGCCGAATTATTGACGAGCTTCGGGAAAAGGCAGATGCTAAAAGCCTTTATGTCTCTATCGGACTTGCAGTAACGGATAGGCATGGATACGCTTTCAACGACCTTTACTTATCCTGCGATATGGGGCTAGGACTAGCAAGACAAGACGGCAGAAATAAAGCCTGCTTTTATAAGTGGTAAGGGGGGATAAGCGTGAAAAAAACAGTTCTGGTAATATGTGATAAAATCCAGGAAATTAATCGGCTCAGACGTTATTTTGACTCCACCTATACCATAAAGGCGACAAACTCTGCAAACAATGCAGTCGGAATAGCCGAAAGCTCCGAAATAGGACTTATCCTGTACGAAATGGGTAGAGATTACACTAATTTATTCAAGTTTTATAAAGACCTGCGAACGAACGAAAAAACCAAAGAGCTTCCTATAATAGCTATAACGGATTTCAGCGTGCTTAAGACACTCAACGACACAGTTAAGATGTTAAATACTGTTATAATCGGCTCAACAATCACCACCGAGAATATGCAGAACCTCATCGCCACTTACTTCCCCGAGGATAACAAGGACGAATTTGTAGAAGATGTTTTTTCGTGGTAAATAATTCCGTACAAGTAGAATAAAACAAGCCAAACAAGCATATAATCCATCAAAACCATTTGAGCGAAAGGTGGACATTATATGTTTGTTTATACTTTAACAAAAAAACGTGCTTTCAGAATGGCACTAATAATTCTGGCAGTTTTCGTCGGAATAGCAATCGGTATTGCCGCAATACTCACCGCAATTAACACCGATGCCGCTGAAACCAAGCTACCTATTTATTCCGTGGACCGCGGCGACAACAAAATAGCGATAACCTTTGACTGTGCATGGGCAAACTCGAACACCGACGAGCTGCTCGAAATACTGAAGAAAAACGATGTTAAAGCAACCTTCTTCGTAACAGGCGAATTTTGCGACAATTATCCCGATGATATCCGTAAAATATTTGATGCAGGTCACGAAATTGAGAACCACTCCGACAAGCACCCTCATATCAAGGGCATTAACGTAAACAGCCTTATTGCCGACACAAAGGAATGTGCAAGAAAAATCGAAATGATTACAGGCAAGGCTCCTACACTTTACCGTTCTCCTTACGGCGAATATGACAACAATACTGTTACTACTATCGAGGGCATGGGTTATAAGTACATACAGTGGTCGGTTGACAGCATTGATTGGCAGGACCCCGATGCCGCAACGATAACAAAACGTATATTAGATAATACCATTTCGGGTTCAATACTGTTATTCCATAATGACCTTAAAAACACCGAGGAAGCCCTCCCTGTTATATTAAAAAAGCTTAAGCAGGCAGGCTACAGCTTTGCTCCTGTGAGCGACTTAATCTACACCAAGGATTATTATCTAGACAACGCGGGTAAGCAGATACAAGAGGTTAAAACGAATGTCAGTGTAGTGTCATCGTTCAGCGAAAATCCATTATTAGACAAGGTTATGGCTATCGTAAAGGCTAATCTGACCTTCGAGGAAATTGCATCAATAAAGACAGGTATAACCACAGAAATCGCTGCAAAGCTTGCCCCTATGCTAAGTGCAGAACAGCTTGCCGCTATGGGCGAAATTTCAGAAAATGAATATGCCTTCGCATGGAACAGCCTGATGACTGCTATTGAGTACGGCAAAGACGGTCCTCTCGAAACCACCGCTCCCGATGAAGCAGCACAAGGTGTAAGCGGTACATCTGACGAAATACTCCAAAATCTCGAAAACGATGGTACAGACGGCAATATGGGAATAACCGCCGACCAGATGGTAAAGGGTGCAAATACCGAGGCAACAACAGAAACCACACCCGAAACTACGACAGTAACCACCACTGAGGCTACGACAACAGAACCTAAAAAATAAAATCCCGCCTCTCATTTATGAAAATAAATGAGAGGCGTAGGTTTTTAATCCAAGCATTGCTTGACTGTATGCATAATTTATGATATAATTTGTCCTATACATAGAGGGGGCTTGGCATGAAAAACAGAACTTTTTTAGATAGTATAAAATGTGCCCTAAGCGGTATCAGATACGGATTTAAGTCGGAGAAGAATTTTAAGTATTATATAATTATAGCACTCATTTTTTTAATAATAAATATATTTTGCCGTATCGAATCTTACGGATATTTAGTTTACATAACCGCCTGTGTGGGAGTGTTTTCTGCCGAGTTCATAAATACATCAATAGAAAAGCTCTGCGATAAGCTTTCCTCAGAAATAAGCGAGGATATAAAAATAATAAAGGATATCGCAGCAGCAGGTGTGGTTATATGGGGATTTTTATTCTTTATAACTGAAATATTTTTAATAGGAAATAGACTAATATGCTCATAAATATGTATCTGACTATGCTGCCTGTAATAATCGGCGGCATTCTTAATATGGTATTCATGAAAACTACACTTTATAAAAAGCATAGAAACCCTATTGATTTTGGTAAAAGTCTTAAAGATGGAAGAAGAATTTTAGGCGATAACAAAACCTGGACGGGTTTTCTTTCAATGATTATAATTTGCATGGCGGCACAGGCAATTTATGGTTATGCCCTAGATGCGGCAAGTCTCAGTTATCGCAGTGATTTGTATACTGTAAACGAAAACACACTGCTTTATAACCTTACTTCGGGTTTTTTATTTGGTTTTTCGTATATGCTTTTCGAACTGCCTAACAGCTTTATAAAGCGTCGGCTTGATATTAAGCCTGGTAAAACCCAAAAGAGCCTAATCGGTATAATATTTTTTATAATAGACCAAATAGACTCGATGTTCGGAGTAATCCTTGTTCTTTATTTACTATCTGATATTACGCCTCTGATGTATTTTGGATATGTTTTAGTTGGAGGCTTAACTCATATTTCAATTAATCTAGTGCTTTGGTCACTCAAAATTCGGAGGAATATATGAAATATTTATTAGGTATATATAATAAATCTATTGTCTTAACATATCTTGGGGTTGCGTTGTCAATTCTCGGAATATACCTTATCTGGGAAAGCATCGATATCGCAATTATCTGCATGATACTTGCGGGGATTTGTGATTTATTTGACGGAAAGCTAGCTCGAATGTGTAAACGAAGCGAAACCGAAAAAGCTTTTGGGGTGCAGATTGACTCGCTTGCCGATACTGTTTCTTTTCTCGTTTTTCCTGCCGTTTTTTTGATGTATGCTTCTGACTTTTCGGTTTCAGGGGTTGTTATAAGCGTTCTATATGTGCTGATGGGTATAATACGACTTGCATGGTTCAATGTTACAGTAGATGATAGCCGAGGTTACTTCAACGGACTGCCTGTTACATATTCAGCGTTAATAATCCCAGCTTTTTATGCGATTAATAGTATAATCAAAATATCCTTCAGCAATATAATTTTGCAACTAATTTATATAAGTATTGCTGTGCTTTTTATACTTAATATTAAGATAAAGAAGCCGCATGGTGTTTGGTATGCAGTATTCTCGGTTTTGGCAGTCTCCGTTATTATAGCTATTTTAGCCTTATGAAAATTTATACTCGACAAGATCGAGCTGTTATCGATGAGACCGAATATCAAAAAAAGGCACTTGATTTTCTGTACAAAACTATTATAGGTCGTATTATTTTAAAGCTTGTTGCGGCGAGACCTTATTTCAGTAAAATAAGCAGCATATATCAAAACAAATCAGCTTCAATAAAGAAAATACAACCTTTTATTAAAAAATATAGCATCGATATTACTTCATGGGAAAATGTTGAATTTGCTTCTTTTAACGACTTTTTCATACGGAAAAAAGAATATATTTCAAGCCAACCTGAAAATGTCTTAATTTCACCTGCAAACGGCAGACTGTCTATTTTTGATATAGGCGAGGATTTAAGCTTAATGATTAAAAATTCAGTTTACTCGGTTGCTGACATACTTGGCGACATTAAGCTTGCAAAAGAATACACAGGAGGAAGCTGCCTGATTTTTCGTCTTGCTGTAAGCGATTATCACAGATATGTATTTTTTGATAATGGCAAAATAACACGGCATTATAAAATAAAGGGGCTACTCCATACAGTGCGTGCCATTTCGGAAAAATATAAGGTTTACAGTCAAAACTGTCGTGAAGTAACTGTAATGGAAACCGAACATTTCGGTGATGTAATTGAAATCGAGGTTGGTGCAATGCTCGTGGGAAAAATTATAAATACACACCCCATCGGAGACGGATTTACACGGCTTTCTGAAAAGGGTTATTTTGAATACGGCGGTTCAACGATAATACTATTATTTAAAAAGAAGCTTAAAATAGACGACGATATTTTACATTTTTCGGCACAAGGCATAGAAACGCTTGTGGATATTGGAGAAGGAATTGGACGATTATGATAGCGGCACTTAAACGACTTAATATATATTTTAAAGAGATGTATCCGATTTTGCCGAGACTTTTCCTCGGGGGATTAGTGTTTTTTGAGATTTATTTCATCGTCCTACTTAATTTCGGTGTAACGGAATTTGATATAGGAATACAAGAAATCGTGGGAGCATTTACAGTATTCAGCTTTTTATGCTGGTTAAGAATTGCAGACGACTTCAAGGATTTTGAGCACGACTGCCGTCTCTTTAAAGAAAGACCGTTACCCTCTGGCAGAGTTAAGAAAAAGGACCTCGGTATCTTTGTAGTTATACTAATATTTATTACGCTTCTTTTAAATTTGATTTTCATGAACAACTTTCTGTTCTGTTTATTTTTATATACCTACGGCTCGCTTATGGCTATTTGGTTTTTCAAAAAGCACAAAATTCAAAAATCCTTACCCCTTGCCCTGTTAACTCATAATCCCGTCCAGATGATAATGAATATCTATGTAATTTCGTTTACAATCATAAAATACGATGTTCCTGCATTTAGCTTTACGAATGTTCTAGCGGTGTTCACCTTATATTTTCCCGCACTTATTTGGGAGGTTTCTCGTAAAATCAAAGCTCCCGAGGAAGAGACAGAATATGTTACATATTCAAAGCTTTTCGGGTATAAAAAGGCGGTCAATTTTGTACTTATTGTAACACTAATTGATATAGTAACCAACTTCATTCTTGTATGGAACTTAAACAAGCTTTCTGTGCTTGCACTTTTGCTGATTGTGATATGGATGACATGGCAGTTTATTATGTTTAAGAAAAATCCCTCGAAGTTTAAACTTGTCAGCAGGGTCGAAACGTATACCTATGTTCAGGAATCAATAATGATTTTAACAGTAGTGGTTTTCTTAATTTTTGGTGCTATCTAAGAAGAATGGAGTGTTAATTTGAAAGCAGATAACTTAAAAATACTCCAGTCACATGGAATAAATGTCCCCCCTTTTATTACAGTAGCGGAGGGAGAAAAGATTGACCTATCATTTAGTTCTGCGGAGCTTTTTGCAGTGCGTTCCTCATTCAAATCAGAGGACACAGAAACGAGTTCATTTGCTGGACAGTTTGAGACCTATCTTAATGTAAAACGAGCAGACGTGGAAGCTTGTTTCGAAAAGGTTTTAAAAAGCGGTGATAATCATGGTGCCTTACTTTATGCGAAAAATAGAGGAATAACAGCCGATAACAGTAAATCTGTAGCAATCATACAGGAGATGATAATTGCAGATTATTCGGGTGTATTGTTTACCGTTAACCCAATAGGAATTTTAAATGAAATGACTGCTGTAGTGGGTATAGGGACTGGAAACCTCGTTGTGGAGGATAAAATAGATACTACAACATATTATTATAATAAGGATGATGGTATATATTTTTTCGAAAAGAACGGTAATTCACCAGAGCTTGCATCTAAAATCTTAGAGCAGCTTTTCGAGCAGGGTAGGAAAATTGAATCTATTTTTGGGACATATATGGATATTGAGTTTGCGATTAAGGATAACATTATCTATTTTCTGCAAGCCCGCCCTGTTACCACAATAAATAGTCATTATCCCATAATCCTTGATAACAGCAATATTGTTGAGAGCTATCCAGGCGTTTCACTTCCTCTAACGCAAAGCTTTGTGAAGGAAATTTATTATAAAATTTTTAGTAGCTGCGTTAAACGAATGACAAGAAACCCCGCACTAGCAAATTCTCTGGACACCTCGCTTCAAAATATGACAGATGTAGCAAACTGGCGGATTTATTACCGAATAAGTAATTGGTACTGTGTTTTAAAGCTTCTACCCTTTTCAAAGAAGCTTATTTCGATTTGGCAGGATATGCTTGGCGTGGAAAATAAAATAATTACAGATGACAGCTTTATAATCTCACCGAAAACTAAAGCTGTAGTTACATTCACCTTCTTATATTATCTTATTAAAACACCGAAGGAAATGAAAGCACTGGCTTTATACTTTGATGAGCAGTACAAGCTTTATATTAAAAGGCTGGACGAAATAAATTCTATCACGGAATTGTTGATGCTATACGAGGAGATTAAAGATGCTTTATGCGAGCGGTGGGACTTAACCTTAATTAACGACATGTACGCATTTATTTTCACAGCCTTATCTGGAAATAAAAATAAAGAGTACATATCAAATATTAGAAATCTTGAAAGCATGCAGCCTGTTACTAATATGGTGAAGCTGGCGGAAATCGGCAAAAAATATGGTCTTGACAGTACCGAATATCTTGAAAAAAGAGCAGAGTATATTAAGCTTTACGGAGACAGATGCTTGTCTGAGCTTAAGCTTGAAACCGAAACCTACCGCACAAAGCCTGCACTTGTTGACGAAAGAATAAATTTGATGTTAAGCGGCGGTTATGATATAAAGGGGCAGCAAACCGAAGAAAAACGCCATTTTAACCCATTTGTTAAAAAAGCAAAGCTTGGAATTGCAAACAGAGAGACCTCAAGAATGAACCGCACAAGGATTTTCGGACTTGCAAGAAGCATAATGCTTAAGCTGGGTGATATTTTAACCTCTCAGAATAGGCTCGAAAGCAGCCGAGACATTTTTTATTTATTTTATAACGAAATTTCTGATAACTCGCTGGATTTTAAACCACTCGTGAACAAGCGTAAGCATGAATATATCGCCTATTCAAAACTACCCGCATTCAGTCGGTTAGTCTTTTCTGATAGGGTTATAAACAGACATATGATTAATATCGGTGTAGGTTTATTTTCTTCCGACGGAGATATTAATGGAGTACCTGCATCAGGAGGCATAGCCGAGGGTGAAATTCTAGTTATAGATGAACCGTCCCAGAATATCTTGACAAAGGGTAAGATTATCGTCACAAAAATGACCGACCCTGGTTGGGTGTTCCTAATAGAAAATGCATTAGGTATTATAGCTGAAAAAGGCTCCCTTCTCAGCCATACCGCCATTATCGCACGAGAATTAAAAAAGCCCTCTGTCGTTAATGTACAGAAAGCAACAAAAATATTTAAAAGCGGGGACTATGTACGCTTAAATGGTTCAACTGGCGAAATAACAATACTTCAAAAAACGGAGGAACAGTGAAATATATATGTAAGAGCGGAATCACACCCGAAATAAAGCGGGTGTTTTTAAGTCTCCCAAGGCTTCTTTATTCTAAAAATGAATTAACTCAAGAAATTAAAACTGAAAAACAACTTCTAACTGGTACTCATATTCTTAGCACTTCCTTTGAGGTGATGCCATTTGTGGTAACAGACAAAAACGGAACAGCCGCTGCTAGGGCTTTACTGACATTTTATCCTGAGGATTATAGAGCATATATAGGCTTCTTCGAATGTATTAACGATATAGAAGCGTGTAGATTATTACTCCAAGACATTGAGTTATTTGCCAAGAATAACGAAAAAAAACACCTTATAGGACCCGTCAATGCTTCGTTTTGGATTGGTTATAGGTTTAAAGTGGATAAATTTGGTTCAGTTTTTACTGGCGAGCCTTATAATAAAGAGTACTATACAGATTTCTGGCTCAAATGCGGTTTCGAGGTAACCGACCGATATGTGTCAAGCTTCATGCGAATACCCACCGCAGAAGATAGAAGCCATAAATGCGAAAGACGAATGGAGCGTGCAATTAAAAACGGGTATGAATTTCATAATGCTTCATTTAAAAACTTCGATAAAAACCTTAGTGAAATATATAGCGTTTTGATTAATGCCTATGCGGCTTTTCCAACATTTAAGTATATAACTGAGGCTCAGTTTAGGGGCCTCTTTTCTTCCTTGAAGTATGTACTTAACTACGATATGGTAAAGCTAGCATATAAAGACGAACAACCCGTAGGCTTTTTTATAAGCGTACCTAATTATCAGAATTTGACAAGTGGTAAAATTACATCGTCAAAGCTTATTAAAATACTTAAAATAAAACATCACCCCAAAGAATATGTTATGCTCTACATGGGTATAGATGAAAAGCACATAGGTCTCGGTGGTGCACTCGCTTACGAAACCGAGAGAGAGCTTCTTAAGCACAAAACAAGAGGAATAGGTGCACTTGTTCATAAAGGCAAAATATCGGAACATTACTACAATATGCTGATAAAAGATAAGTCCGAATATGTGCTTTTGGGAAAGCCGCTTTTCGTTGAGTTATTAACAGCAGAGTAAACTATAAAATAAGATAGTAGGAAATTCTTTTATAAAATAAACTTGACAAAAATATAACCATATGCTATAATGAAAGTATCTTTTATAAGTGTCTTTTATTTGTTTTTCATGACAATTTAGGAAGGAATAGTGGTAAAATGAGCATCATTTCTATGAATCCCCAGAATATGAAGCTGGTCAATATTGCAAATATACGAAAAATGCTTCGTATAAACGGAAATGCAACACGAGCAGAGCTTGCCCAACATATCAATGTCAGCACAACAACAGTAAGGTCACTGCTATGTGAAATGCAAGAAAATAAAGAAATACTTGTTATAGGGCAAGATATTTCAAGCGGCGGACGTAGAGCCGAGCGTTACCAGTTAAATCCTGAACGTTTTTACGGAGCAGCATTTTGTATTAATGATACAATGGTTAAATATTTCATCATCAACCTTTTTGGGGAGACCGCGAAGGAAGACAGCTTCCCATTTATTCCTGCCAAACTGGAAGCTACGATGATTAAGGTTCTTGAAAAGGAGCTTCCTCCAAATGCTCTTCGTTCTATATGTATCGGTGTACCCGGAATAGTTGTGGATAATGGATACAAGTGGAAAAATATCAGTGGAGATTTTGAAGAATGCATTGTGGGTAAGATATTGAGGGAGTATTTTAATATACCTGTTTTTTTAGAAAATGATTTAAATCTCATAACAACTGGAATGGGGTCCTGCCACCAGAATATGTACCCCAAAGAACCTATAGATAAACTGAATATTGCATATATTCAGTTTGAAAACAATTGTATAAGTGCTGGTTTTTTATCGGGAGGTAAGCTTATACATGGCTGGAATAATTACTCAGGGGAGCTGGGCTTAATGCCTATTGACGATAATCTTTCTTTAGCTCAGAAATTATATTCTACAGAAGATATTATTGAATATTCAAAAACGACAGCAAATATTGTAAGATGGATTATACTTATCCTCAATCCAAGATACCTTACCTTTGGCGGACCTGCATTCCGTAAAGAAGCTATGAGCGTAATATCTGATATGTTGTATGCTGATATGCCCGATGATTCTCTGCCAGAAATATTATATGCGGAGGATACATGGTACGATTATAAAAGTGGTATTACCGCTTTATGTATTGACCGAATATTTAGCGGTCTTTCTTATATTGGTGAATAAGCGAATGAAGTGTTTATAAGTGGGGTTTTCTAAGCGACTTTAGTTTATTTAACAACTATATATCGCTCTGATAAAGAAGCTACGGAACCCTTGGTCCATTATGGAATTACCCTTGTTCTCGTCTAAGTCGTAAAAATATTTACCCGTTTTTATATCTAAAGAAAGACTATCTATCGGAAAGCCTGGATTGCGTTTGGGGTGTGGTTTTGTCGTAATAATAAATTCATTTCCTGCGATATCGTCTCCCATATATTCATATAATTCGCCGCTTTTCATTACGAGACATATTCCGTTTAGATACCTTGCTCTTATGTTTCCACCGTTATTTTCGGCGAGAATACTGTAATATTCAACCATTTCGTCGTCGCTTAGGCATTTCACAGTGCCATCTGTCATGCAAATATTCCGTACATGAATTCCAGGCTGAAGCTCGTCTGGCACACCCTTCAAATACAACCCCGAGTCACAGGAAAACACAGGCATATTAGTTGCCTCGTGATATGCTAATGCCTTAATTCTTGCGTTTTCAAGCGGGTTATTCCCATATTCTTCAATATCGGGCAGCGGAATGTCAATATCCCGCAGTCCGATTATTTTTATATCAAGACCCTCAAGATAATCTTTCATTGAGCTTAGCTTAGCACTGTTACTTGTGCCGTAAAGGAGCGTTATAGACATACTCTCTATTTTAAAGCCTTTCTCATTATATATTTGTTATCGGTTTCAGAGTTGATTTCGAAGCCATATTTTTTATACAGCTCATAAGCTCCGCCAAAATTAATTGTTTGATCTGCTACGTTTTTTTCAGGATATGCTTCTACAAAATCAAAGCCATCACGAGCAGCATCCTGGGTAACACGCTCTAATAACATCGAAGCAATACCTTTTCTTTTCATTTCAGGCGCGATCGTGAAGCAAAATACAGACTTAATCTTTACATTATCATCATTAGTCACTCCACTCATAAACCTACGCCAGCTTTCGCATTTTAAGCAGTCAGATTTTGTATTGGCATTGCACCAACCTACAATTCTTCCATTATGGAAGGCAAAATAGCCTTGGAGACTACCATCTTCTACATATTCATATGCTGCTTTTCTCCTTTTTTCCCTTGACGAAAAATCCTTGCCCTCGCTGTTGTCGCTGCACCAGCAAACGCAGTAGCACTTATGCTCATCAATATTGTCGTCATGCGGAGTTTGGTCGAAAAACTTTACATAATCATCAGCATGCTTTGGTTCAAGCTTAATAATTTTAATGTCCATTTTTACCGTCTTTCCCGTAATGTGTTAATACTTACAAAAACATTTTATCATAATTAATAAACGAATTCAATACTTATTTTCAGCACCTAAAACACACCTTCAACATAAAATGATGTATATTGTTTTATGAAAGGAAGGATAAGGTTGAACAATTTTCTTTTTCTAGGCGGAGATATGCGCTCCATATATGCCGCTGGGAGATTAAATAAGCAGTTTGATACATTTTTATTCGGCTTTGAGGAGCTGGATTTTATTCCCGAAACCCCTATGCTAAGAGAGATTGGCAAGTATAAAAGTATTGTACTTCCCTTACCCGCAAGCGTAGACGGGGTTAACATCAACGCACCATATTCTAAGAACAAAATCCCGCTTCAGATAATAGCAAATGCGATTGAAAGCGGCGGCACAGTTTACTGCGGTAAGGCACCTACAGGGCTCGTTTCAATCTGTGAGGAGAATAATCTGAAGCTTGTTGATTATTTTGAGCGTGAGGAGCTTGCGGTGATGAACGCGGTTCCAACGGCAGAAGGCGCACTCGACATAATTATGCGTGAAAATGGCGCAACAATTTATGGTATGAACATACTTCTCACGGGTTATGGACGAATTACGAAGGTATTGGTTAAATATCTTGCAGCTATGGGTGCTAATGTGACTGTTTCGGCGCGAAAATATTCAGACCTCTCATGGGCAAGGATAATGGGTTGTCGTGCCGTTCATCTGTCGGAAATCAAGAATTACCTCTCGCAGTTCGATACCATAGTTAACACAGTCCCAGCACAGCTTTTCGGCAAGGGTGAGCTATCAATGCTTAAACCTAGCTGCCTTATCGTAGACCTTGCCTCAAAAACAGGAGTAGAGGATATCGAGCTTGCGGGGAAGATGGGGGTTAACGTTGTGTGGGCATTGTCGCTGCCAGGTAAGGTTGCACCCATAACCGCTGGTGAAATCATTGCAGATACCATACTAAATATTCTTGCTGAGAACAGCAAATGTGGAGGTATGGCTAATGACTAACACGCTAACCGACTTAAAAGGTGCCAAAATCGGATTTGCCTTAACAGGCTCGTATTGTACATTCGAGAAGGCGACGGAGCAATGTGAGCTACTTATTTCGCTCGGTGCAAAATTAATACCGATTATGTCAGACAACGCTTACAGTACCGACACACGC
This sequence comes from Ruminiclostridium sp., assembly GCA_031549645.1. Classification (GTDB taxonomy): domain Bacteria; phylum Bacillota; class Clostridia; order Oscillospirales; family Ruminococcaceae; genus Ruminiclostridium_E. The sequence goes on from JAVBPL010000073.1 coordinate 16,260, forward strand.
TTCGGAACTGCTGTCGGGCATATTGAAAAATTCGAGGAGTTATGCGGACACAAAATAATACACACAATCTACGATGCAGAACCTCTCGGCCCTAAAAATATGCTTGATGTTATTTTGGTCTGCCCCTGTACGGGTAACACGGTGGCAAAGCTTGCTAATTCTATTACTGATACTGCGGAATAAATTTAGAGGAAACAAACACAGATACCGATCTGATTATCAACTTATCTGTTAAGTCTTGCAAGCTTAATAAAGAATGCTTATCCGTTTTAAAGAACGACAATCCTGAAAGCCTTCCGATTCACCAGCGTATAAGATATACAAGACTTAATGCAGGGCTATCTACAA
>JAVBPL010000012.1:0-40612 GCA_031549645.1 Ruminiclostridium sp.
AATTACGCACATAGTTGAAAGCAATTTTATATATCATGTCTGCATACATCTTAACAATTTCTTCATCCTGCATTGAGCTCATCATTTCCTTTCGAAAGGATTTTACGGCATTTTACTAATTATAGCAAGCTATGACAAGCAAATGACAAGCAAGACAAGTATTATTTGTATCTGTTAAGTTTTCCCACCGTAAACTCTGCCCAACTGTAATTGGTCATGTATTCACCCATATATCTGTTAATGCTGTCGATTTCCCCCTTTTCAAACTCGTAATAATCGCAATAAACATTTTTTACATTTACCGAGTACGAGTTTCGTTCCTTTATAATAACGTCATATACATTAACGTTTTCAAGAGCGTTAAGCATTTCTGAAATAATTATATGAACATATGACTGGGTGCTGCGTGTATATGGTTCATCTCCTAGAATAACGGCAGCCAGCTCTTTTTTAGTTACGCTGGCACCCTTACGGTCGATCAGATAAGCAAACGCCTCTTTTGATTTTGCACGCTTAAATAAGAGGGGCTTTCCATTATAAAAAACCTCAAAATTGCCGAAGCACTGCACTCGTAAACCAGCATCCTGTGTGGTTACGGGTTCTCTCAATCTATCAAGCTCGTTTTGAACCTGAGCAGGGTCAATCGGCTTTAAAATATACCCCGAGGCATGGAGACTAAAGGCATCAACCGCATAACTGCTAAACCCCGTGACGAAAATAATGTTAGTAAGGCTGCATATTTCTTTAAGCCTTTTAGCCAGCTCAATACCATTCATTCCCGCCATTTCGATATCAAGGAAAGCTACATCTATTCTATTTCCGCAGGCATAATCGAGTGCTTCGTTCACCGATAAAAATGAATTTAGCTTTATGCTGTGCGAGCTTGCCATAATCGCCTTTTTAAGTGAATTCAAGGCATGCTGTTCATCATCTACTGCAATAATATTCATACTAATCCCCTATTTTATTGGAATTTTTATAATTGCCGTTGTGCCTATTCCTATTGCGCTTTCTATAATCAGTTCCCCACCGCACATTGCCGAAAGCCGCTCTCTGACGTTTTTAATTCCGATATGACTTCGGCTATCTATCGTCTTTTCTTCTGTGCTAAACGGGTTAAATCCAACACCATCATCAATTATATTTACATAAAAGCCGTCAGCTTTCTTTTCGGTTCGTATGGTTAATTTTCCACCTGCTGGTCTTTGGTTTATGCCATAACGCACTGCGTTTTCCACAATAGGCTGTAGAGTAAGCATAGGGAGCATAAAGCCAGTTTCTACTATCTCGTATTCAATTTCGAGGCGCTCCCTAAATCGCAGCTTTTCCAGCCATAAATATTCTCTGACGTGCTCCATTTCCTTTTCAAATGATATCAGAGTCTTTTCTGACAAAGAATCCATATTAGTACGCAAATATTTCGAAAACATAAGAAGCGCCGTTTGTGCATCTGCGTTATCATCACACAAATCGCTTATCGCACTTAAGGAATTATATAAAAAATGAGGTTGAATTTGACTGTTCATAATGGCAATGCGATTTTCTGATAATTCTAGCTCCCGCTCTTTTAGCTTTCTTTCAAGCTCAATCTGAATGTTAAGGAAGATTAAGAGCGTTGATACAAGCATACTGGTGTAGCTGAAAATCGTAATATACGGATTAAAGTAATTGCTGATTATCATTGTTATGAGTGGCAAAAGCGGGTGCGAGAGGAATATTAATGTTTTGAAAAAACCAAATCTTTTTCTATAAAATATTATCATAACTGTAAGCGCGAAAAAGATAATTTCCTGTATCAATCCAATCAGCCAGTAGAATTTACCAAATTCAAAGGAGCCGCCCTCGTTATAAAAATAAATAAGGCCATTTGTCTGCATGATTATTGTGAAAGCAAACAGTGATATCAACACAGCAAAGCATATTTTTTTTAGCTTATTTTCGGTTTTGACATCAAAATTTAAGTTTAGAATGATGTAATAAAAAAGTGATATCTCTGTCAAAAAGCTAAAGAAATAAGTGAAAAGGCTTGAAAGCCATATTAAGTTTATTACCAAGGGGTTTGAATGACCATCAAATATCCAAGTGAAAAAGTCAAAAAATTCGGCAAAGAAAAACGAATACAAAACCAGTAAAAAGCAACGGCTTGTCTTTAGATACCGATACTTACTTGAGTACTGATAGCATATAAGTATTATGATGATTATACATGACAATACCTGAAATGAAACACTAGCCAGAAAAAAATCCATTTTATCAATTCCTTGCGTTATATATTAATAATATTATAACACAGCAAAAAAAAGAAATCAATCGCTCTTGCTTTTTTGTGCTGATTTTGTTATATTTGCCCCTCGGAAAACGGTCAGCCGTATATGTTTTTCCCGATACGGATGCTTTAAAATCGTTTAGATTTCTACTCATAATAACGAGAAATATTAACACTTTCGTTCATAAATAACCCCTCAAACACGCATAGCTACTTTGTTTTCAATTTAGTAACAATTTATATATTGATTTTTCATTTATTTTTGATATAATTTACCTTATTGATTAATATTGGTATAGTATTGAAAATAAGGGGTATATATGAAGAAAAATCTTTCGATTTCCACAAAGCTTTCGATTGTTGCTATCTCTGCGATTATACTTTGCTCGACTGTTATCGGAATTTTTACTGTTTTGCTGTATCGGCAGCAGGCGATTAACGAATGTGCTGATAGTGCCATGAAGGTTGCAGTCTCTATAGCTGATTTTATAGATGCTGATGAGTATATTGCTATCATGGAAAGCGGCGAGACGAACGAGTATTTTGATAAAACAAAGAAAGCACTGGATAATATAAAAACAGAAAATGGTATTATCTATCTCTACATTCTTGATGCCGAATATGATAATTATGTTACATATTTTATGGAGGGAAATTCTCCCGATGATGATGAGTTTTTGGAATTTGGCTTTGAAGATGACCTAGATATTTATGCCGACGAAATGTATGACAGTATAGCGAAGAATATCAGCACTGTAACCGATATTTATTCGAGCGGTGATTATGGGCTTATGGTTTCGGGCTTTGCTCCTGTTCGTGACGGAAGCGGTAAAGCTATCGCCGTTATCGGCGTTGACATCAGCGTTAATCAGGTTATAGACAAGACAAATAACTTCATAATGTGGATTGTCATAATTGCACTTTGCTCCTCCGTTATTTGCGGCTTAATATTTCAAATATTCAGTAAAAAAGCGATAGGTAAACCCATTAGAGCACTTACTGAAGCAGGCAGAGCCATTGCGGCGGGTGACACTGATGTATCGCTTAGCCACAACTCAAACGACGAAATAGGAGTGCTTGTTAATGTATTTTCCGAGCTTGCCGAAAGCACCAAGAATCAGGCGAATGTGCTGGAGCAAATCTCAAACGGCGACCTAACCGTAACAATCAAAAAACGTAGTGACAGAGACACCATGAATACGGCAATAGAACGCACAATCAGTAACCTTAATCAAAAGTTCAAGGCAATCATCGGCAGTGCAAACGATGTAGCAAGGGCTGCCGTTCAGTTAAAGCTTCAATCAGATGAATTATCATCTGCCACAAACGACCAAAGTGCAACGACACAGGAAATAGCTTCCTCAATCGCGGTTATTTCAACCAACACACAGGGAAACCAAAAACATTCAGAACGTGCTTGTGTTCTGGCAGACTTAGTAAGCGAGAGAGCCACAAGCGGAAGTGTTGAAATGCAAAGCATGATAACAGCAGTTGAGGATATAGTAAAATCAAGCAATGAAATAAGCAAGGTTATGAAGGTTATTGACGATATTGCATTCCAGACCAACATACTGGCACTTAACGCTTCAGTTGAAGCAGCAAGAGCGGGTGAAGCAGGTAAGGGCTTCTCGGTTGTTGCAGAGGAGGTCAGAAATCTCGCCGCAAAGAGTGCAGATGCCTCAAAGCTTACCTATCAGCTTATTTCCGAGTCACTTGACAGAACTAAAGTTGGGACTGAAATCGCAAACAAAACCGCTGGAACCTTTGAAAGCATTCTCGAGGTGGTTAAGGAAAACGCCGAAATTTCGAGGGTTATTTCTGACTCGGCAAGTGATCAAAATATGGCGTTAAGGCAGATAACCGAGGGTGTCGAGCAGGTTGCACAGACCGTTATGAAAAATGCGGTAACTGCGGAAGAAGTCGCAACCACTGCACAAGATGTAACTGGGCAGGCTGATTGCCTGAAGGAATTAATTTCACAGTTTAGTTTAAATTAATATAACAAAAAGCACCTTGTAGATTTTACAAGGTGCTTTTTGCTTATGAAAAAACTTAGAAAGATTTGGTTATAGCAAATTTTATAGGCTGAATATAATCTCGTTTACGATGCTTTCGAGAAGCTCTTGTCTTGAGCTCTTAATTGAGGAGATAACCTCACCCTTTTCGAGAGCGTACTTTTCGAGGTCGGTTAAGCTCGCCTTACCCGAGATTATGTCAGCGCCGATGCCTGATTTCCAGCTAGAATAACGGTTTTCAGTAAACTCATCAATCCTGCCGTCCTTAATCATCTTGTCGGCAATACGTAAGCCTAATGCGAAGGTGTCCATTCCGGCAATATATGAATAGAAAATATCGTCAAGCTCGAACGAGCCTCTGCGGGCCTTTGAGTCGAAGTTGAGACCGCCGTTTGTGAAGCCGCCTGCCTTGATAACCTCGTACATACAGAAAGCCGCATCGTAGATGTTAGTAGGGAATTGGTCGGTATCCCAGCCAAGGAGTGTGTCCCCCTGGTTCGCATCAATTGAACCGAACATATTGTTAATTCTTGCAACTCTGAGCTCGTGCTGGAAGGTATGCTGAGCAAGTGTCGCATGATTGGCTTCGATATTAAGCTTGAAGTCTTTATCGAGACCGTATTTATTAAGGAAACCGATAACGGTTGCAGAATCGAAATCGTACTGGTGCTTGGTGGGCTCCTTAGGCTTAGGTTCAACGTAGAAGTCACCCTTAAATCCGATTGAGCGTCCGTATTCAACAGCCATTTTCATAAGTCTTGCGAGGTTGTCGAGTTCAAGTGCCATGTCGGTGTTCAGAAGTGTTTCGTAGCCCTCACGGCCGCCCCAGAACACATATCCTGTACCGCCAAGCTTAACGGTCGCATCAAGTGCCTTCTTAATCTGAGCCGCAGCATAAGCGAAAACATCAGCGGAGGGTGCAGTTCCTGCTCCGTTCATAAAACGGGGATGACCAAAACAGTTTGAGGTGCCCCAAAGCAGCTTAACGCCTGTTTTCGCCTGCATTTCTGCGAGCAGCTCAACGATTTCGTCAAGCTTTGCATTCGTCTCTGCAAGTGTACCGTAATCTGGTGAAAGATCTCTGTCATGGAAGCAGTAATACTCGATACCGAGCTTCTGCATAATCTCAAAAGCAGCCTTTATCTTGTTTTTCGCCTTTTCCTCGGGTGTAGCTGCGTTCCAGCTCTTGTCAGTTGTACCAACGCCGAACATATCGGTGCCGTCGCCACCCATTGTGTGCCACCATGAAAGTGCAAACTTAAGCTGCTCCTTCATAGTTTTGCCGCCGATTACTTCGTTGGGATTGTAAAATTTAAAAGATAATGGGTTCTTAGAATTCTTGCCCTCATATTTAATTTCGGGGATTTGATTAAAAAATTCGCTCATTATAAAACTTGCCTCCGTATATTTTTATTTATGGATTAATTATAACATTTAAGAAAAGATAATACCTTTCATTTTTAATAAAATTTGTTGCATATATTGCTAACATGGGTGTTTGGTATTGAAAATAGTATTTTAAGTGATATACTTAAATTGAAAAACTTTTGTATGGAGGGTATATTCAAATGGACTATATTTTTACAATAGGCAAGGACAGCAAAGCGAGCTTTAATAACTACACCGATTATTGCATCGGTACGGGGCGCATGGGACTTGCGCTTCAGAAGGAATACTTCGAACAATTAAGGCTTGTACAGGAAAAAATTGGTTTCAAGTACATAAGAGGTCACGGCTTATTTGCCGATGACATGGCGATTTATCATGAATATACTGACGACAGCGGCAACAAACAGGTTGAATATAACTTCACTTACCTTGATTTTGTTATGGACAGCTATTTGTCGCTGAATATCCGTCCCTTTATTGAGCTTGGCTTTATGCCCGAGGCTTTGGCTTCGGGAGAGCAAACGATATTCTACTGGAAGGGTAATGTTACACCACCAAAAAGCTATGAGGGCTGGACGAATTTAGTCACTGCTACGCTTTCGCATCTGTTAGAGCGTTATGGCAGAAGCGAAGTTATAGCTTGGCCTATTGAGGTCTGGAACGAGCCGAATTTGGCGGGTTTCTGGAAGGGTGCCGACATGGCAGAATATTTCAAGCTGTTTAACGTGACCTTTAAGGCTATAAAAGAGCTTAACAGCGATTTCAGAATTGGCGGTCCTGCTATCTGCGGTGTTGATGATGAAAACTGGATGCGTGAATTCTTAAAATATTGCAAGGCTGAAAACATAAAGCCCGATTTCATTACAAGACATCATTATACAATTAATCCGCCTGTATATGATGGGCATTACGGTTACCCCGAGCTTGTGGGAGTAGATGAAAGCCTTACATCGTTAACGAAGTCCCGCGAAATCATCGACAGCTTCGACGAGTTCAAAAATTCTGAAATACATATTACGGAGTTCAACACCTCCTATTCGCCTAAAACCCCTGTGCATGACACCAACTACAATGCGGCTTATATTGCACATTTACTGTCTAAAATGGGAGACGTGAACCGTTCTTATTCCTACTGGACCTTCGGCGATATTTTCGAAGAAAGCGGAGTGCCTTTTACCCCATTCCACGGCGGATTTGGGCTGGTGGCGAACGGACAGATACCGAAGCCGACCTTCTGGACCTTTGAATTTTACAAAAGGCTGACAGGTGAATGTGTGCACAAGACCGATAATTCGCTTGTCACACATTCGGATGGAAAATACAAGGGAATACTCTGGAACGACGAAAAAGCGAACAGTGGGGAAACAATTAATATCAGCTTTGATTTACCCGCAAAGAGCGGCAATGAATATTATATAATGACTAAAACGGTTGATGAGGCTGTATGCAATCCGCTTAAAGCATGGCACGATATGGGCGAACCCTCAAATCCTATGCCCGAAGAAATAAAGCTGCTCCGTGACAGTGCTAATCCGCTGATTAATACATATAGGAAAAAAGCGGGGGATAAATTAGCTGTGGAATTTACTCTTAATAAGAATGCGGTGGTATATTTTGAAGTAAAGGAAAGCGCAATTAAGAGCGATAGAGGCTATTCATACGAGCGTGCAACGGAGGTACTATGAAAAAGTTATTAATAATACCGCTGATATTAATTCTGTTAATCTCAGCGTGTAAGGCTCCAGAAGCCATTCCCGAAACCGTAACAGAAACCGAAACCGAAGCGGTGACAGAACAAATTACTGAAACTGAGTTTACTGGAGCAGAAGCAAACAAGGGTAAGCTTAGGACTCTTATAGGTAAAACAGATTTTCTTAGAGCCGATGATTATGTTAATTTTGAGATAATTGCCGAGCCATTAGAAGAAGCCAAACGCTTATTATCAGATAAAGCCGCAAGCCAAACAGACTGCGATATTGCGGCACAGATACTGGAGGAAGCTATGTTTAATTTAAGTGACGGAAGTATGTTCCCTAGACCCGAAAATTTATCTGCAAGCACAGCACTTCCAGATATTTTTAAAACACTATCTGGTAAAACAGTAAGCACCGAAGCGGAATATAATGAACGCATGGAGGAGCTTAGAAACCTGTATCAGTATTATATGTACGGCTTTTATCCCGACACAAGCGGCGAAAAAATCAGTTACACAAATGATGATAAAAAGCTTAATATAAGCATTGAAAAAGATGATAAAAAAGTTTCCTTTGAGGCGGAGATATTTTTACCTGACCCTAGTGTGTCCCCCATTCCTGAAGGCGGATATCCTGTTATAATAGCATTTTTGGGTATACCTACCGATTATGCAGTTAAAAATGGTTATGCGGTGATAAGCTTTAATACCGCACAGGTTGCATCAGATAATTCGATGCGGACTGGTATTTTCTACGAGCTGTATCCGTACGGTAAAGAGAACGCAGAGCAGACAGGAGCACTAATGGCATGGACCTGGGGTGCAGGTAAAGTCATAGATGCACTTGAAAATGGCTTCGCTGTCGAAAATAATCTAAGCACCGAGAACATTATAATGACAGGCGTTTCAAGATGGGGTAAGGCTGCCGCTGTTGCTGGTGCCTTTGATGAGCGAATTAAGATAACTATGCCAGCTTGCTCGGGTGCTGCGGGACTTGCTTTATTCAGATACGGCAGTGAGGGTAAAAGTTATGATTACAGCTCACTCGGCGAAAGCTCTGAATACATCTTAGGACAAAATGAGCCTTTATCCAGTCTGCTTTCCGCCGATGAAGGACATTGGTTTAACAATATGTTCGGAAAATTCGATTCGATAAATCGTTTGCCGTTTGACCAGCACTGTCTTGCGGCACTATGCTCGACGAATGACCGTTATCTATTTATTATTTCTGCCTACATAGGCGAGGACTGGACAAATCCGCCGTCTATGTACGGGGCGTATCTTGCGGCACAGAAGGCTTTTGATTATGTGGGAAATCCTGATAATATAGCAATTAATATTCATAAGCAGGGGCATGCAGTGCTTGAGGAGGATTTAGTCAAGCTGATTGAATATCTGAATTTTCATCTGTATGGCGAAGAACCTGACATGGATTTAAGTGAATTAAAAACCTGCCTGTATGGTGAGGGTGAAAATTATTACGAAGATTTAGATAAGCTTGTAAGTACCGACTAATAAGGAGAATTTATGAAAAAAATATTATCCGTTCTTTTAACCGTGGCTTTTATCCTGTCGTTTGGTGTAAGTGTTAATGCGCTTAATCTCCGCATTGCTTCCGAACTTGAAAAACAGTTTTTACCTCCTGATGTTCTGACAATGCAGAACGGCACTAAGGTGGAAAATAAAGATCAATGGGTAGAACGTCAAGATGAAATTAGGGAAATTTTGCAATACTATATGTATGGTCCGTGGTGTGACGGTGAGGGTGAAAGCCTTGGCTATTCTATAGACGGAAGTACCCTTAAAATAAGTGTGGAATACGGCGGAAACACAGCAAGCTTTGGTGTTAATATAAGTCTGCCCGAGGGTGCTCCTCCGACGGGTGGTTGGCCTGTTATCGTGGTGTTCGGCGGTATAGGTGCACCACAGAGCTACGCTCTCTCAAACGGCTATGCTGTTATTTCGCTTGAGCCGAATATTATTGCGGCAGACGGTACCTCGAGAGGCGGCGAGTTTTATAAGCTGTATCCATACGGCTCCACTTGGGAGGCACAGTCAGGTGTGCTTATGGGCTGGTCGTGGGGTGCAAGCAAGATACTAGATGCACTTGAAAAAGGGGCAGGAAACGAGCTTGGCATAAGTACCGAAAAGACTATTGTTACTGGTGTTTCAAGATATGGCAAGGCGGCTGCGGTTGCAGGTGCATTTGATAAGCGGTTTGCAATAACCATGCCGGTTTGTTCGGGCTTCGGCGGTCTTACAATGGGACGTTACAAATCGAATAATATGACATATAATCTACTGCCCGATTTCGAAAATGACCCCAAAAATGACAGTGTCGGTGACCTATCCGCCTGGAAAAGTGTGGGCGGAACTGAGGGAATACAGGGACTTCAAGGTTCAGGCTGGTTTAATGAAAATTATAAGGATTTCAGCTCATATTTAGAGGTTCCCTTTGACCAGCATTTTTTATCTGCTCTATGTGCTAGTGAAAATAGATATTTGTTTATGGTTACAGGAATAAATTCCGATATGTGGAACAGCCCTCCTGGATTATGGTATAACTACGAACAGGTGCTGCCCGCATTTGAGTTACTCGGACTTAGCGATAATTTATCTATACAAATGCATTTAAATCTGCACGGAATAGAGATTGAGGACTTAATCAAGCTTTTCGCTTATGCTGATTATCACTGGTACGGAAAGGATTTTGATACATCAAGCTTTCCTGCCCCATGGAATGATATATTGTTCGATTTTACCCTTGATGATTTAAAAACTTGCATCTTTGCTTCTACCGAGAATGCCGAGGTGTATGCCGCAGGTGTGCCTGACCCCAACGCATTTGAGGGAGAGGGACACCCCGAAACAAGCGTTCCTGTTGATATTATGGTAGGTGATGTTCCTGTGGCAGTAACCGTGACGCGAAACGAAAACGGTGATGCTCTGGTTTCGTCAGATGCAGACGGAAAAGGTTTTAAATTTAACTACGGTCCGAATTTACAATATAGCAACACCTTTGCAAAATTTGACATTATTTTACCCCCAGATTTAAGTATATCTGATTTCGAGAGTGTTTCATTTACTTGTCAGACTAATGCTAATTATTGGGGAAAAAAGATGGCATTTATCGCTGCACCAAAAAGCGTGGGTTTACCGTCTGAGTTCGAATATGATTATAACAGTGGCGCAATTACACCTCCAGAGGTAGCGGCTCTCTCTACAAATAACGATTTACCTCCGACGACTATTGCAGCCACGCCATTTACTTTTGTGTTCGATGATACAGCGGCAAGCAAGGTAACAGGGAATGAAATTACCTGTTCGATTTATATACACATGGAGCATTTAGATGGAGATGCTGAATATATAATTTCAGATATAGTTTTAAATCCTCGTGAAAATGTTAAGGTTGAGTATCCTACAGAAACTGAAATTGCACCCGTGGAGACGACAGCAGCAACCGAAGTCGGGACCGAAACTACGCTTGCGGAAGCAGTTCAAACTGACACTGCACCTGAGAGTAATAGTCCAATTGCTTTAGTTATTATAATGATTATGGCAGTACTTGTTGTGGGAGGAGTTATAACTGTGTTGTCTGTTACTAAAAAAAGAAGAAAATAATTATGTAAGGCATCACTATTTAGGTGGTGCCTTTTTCAACCCCATGTAGAATTTTGATAATAAACTCAATTAATAAATTATTGCGTGAAAGGAAATTAAGTGGTAATATGTATTTAAGATAAATAAAGGCGAAAGGACATGATAATATGCAGTTAGGTGAATATATCGCAAATAAACGTAAAGGTATGGGACTTACACAGCAGCAGCTTGCAAATATGCTTAGCATCTCATTTCAGGCGGTGTCAAGGTGGGAAAACGGAACATCATATCCCGACATTGATTTACTGCCACGGCTTGCTGATATTTTCGGCTCTACGATTGATAATCTCCTAGGCTATAACTCGTCTAAAATCACGAAATACGATGACCGCTATAAAACCGAGGGTTATTACTGGGGGTTGGTGCCTAATCAGATTTGTTACGATATAATGCGCTTAATGCCTCCTGTGAAGCCATATCACATACTAGATATCGGTTGCGGGGAGGGGAAGGACGCCGTCTTTTTTGCGAAAAACGGTTATCGTGTTTCAGCCTTTGATATAGCTGATACGGGGCTGGAAAAAGCAAGGAGACTAGCTGAACAGAATAATGTCGAGGTGAATTTTTTTAAAGGAAATGTGCTTGATTTTAATCGCGATGCAGAGAATTTCGATAGCTTTGATATAATTTACAGCAGTGGTGTGTTCCATTATGTCCCAAAAGAAATGCGTGAAAGCTTAACTAAAAAGCTTAAAAGCTTAACCGCAAAGGGCGGGCTTAATGTACTAAATGTATTCACCGAAAAGCCCTTTATTAATCACGCCGACGATGAGGAAATAGAGCGGCATTATTGGCTTACAGGGGAGCTGTTTATGTATTATCACGACTGGTTTTTTCATAAAACGGAAGAATTTATCTTTGACTGTAGTAGTGGGGGCACACCACACAAGCACTGTATGAATGTTATGATCGCTGAAAAAATTTGAGATAACCAAAAAAGGGGCGTTACCATCTGGTAACGCCCCATAATTAATGCAAAATAAAATGAAATCATCAGAGAAACATGAAAAAAATTAAGAACAAGTAGGTGTAAATAATTACCCACATTCAAGAGATTTACAGCGATACTGCCTAGGTGTTGTACCACAGACATCTTTGAACGCTCTATAAAAGGTACAAGCACTGTCGAAACCGCATTCAAAGGCGATTTCGGTTATTTGCTTGTTTGTAGTAAATAAAAGCTTCTTTGCGTGGTCTATTCTCAAGCTGTTGAGATATTCGTTAAAGTTACAGTTAATGCTTGTCGCAAAGCAGTGTGAGAGATGGTATTTACTCACTCCGAGTTGGTTCGAAACAGAGGATAGGGTCAGCTTTTCGTTAAAATGCTTACCCATGTAAACCAGTGCTTCGTGTATAAAATTGTCATAAACACAGCTCGCAAGCGGCACCAATGTAAGCTCGGACAAAATTCTGCTAAGCATAACAGAGAGATAACCCTTTATAAGCTTACTGTCTGCCGTATCGGCATCAATTTGGCTGATAGAATCGAGACAATACAGGAAATCCTTGTGAATTTTGTCTTTACGCACGATAGGAAACTTTGAGCACATGGAATTCATAATTGCGCTGAAGTCGTCAAACCACTCAAAATCGCAGATAACGAGCGAGCATAGGTTAGAGGGGTTATTGTCGGTGTAGCCATAGCTATGTAGGGTGTTAGGGAAAGCTATGAAAGTGTCGCCAGAGCTCAATATCTCGTTGATGTTCGGTGCAAGCACATGAAGCTCACCCTCATTAACATAAACAATTTCGAGCTGTTTATGTATATGGGAGTCAAAAACAAGATTGCTTGTGGTATGAAAATCAAACGAGGCTTTTCTCTGCTCATAGGTCATTTTCATAGTTTAATTCCTTACTTATATAGTAATCGTTGTTGTCAAGGGCTTCTGACCATACAGCTCGGTACTGCGGGCATCGGGCTGTGTGAAGCCGACAAAAATCTGATATTCGCCCTTAATCTCAGCCGCATCACCGTTAGAATCGTATCTTGAGAAAGCGTTTTTATTTAGCTTAATGCTGACAGTAGCGCTTTCACCTGCTTTTAAATTAATCTTTTTAAAGCCGATTAGGCTGCGTATTTCCTTAAGCTTGGAACTACTAGCATATACCTGTAATACCTCACCTGCGTCCATTTTGCCCTCGTTCTTTACAGTAACTGTGCAGGTGTCCTTTGAAAGCTTAACGTCAGACAGCGAAAACTTAGAATAGCTTAAGCCGAAGCCAAAGGGGTAGAGTGCCTCGCCCTTAAAATATCTATAAGTTCTGTTATCCATATTATAATCTTTAAAATCTGGTAAATCGTCGGTCGAACGATAGAAAGTCAAGGGGAGCTTTCCAGTAGGGCTAACCTTGCCGAATAATACATCTGTTATAGCCTTGCCGCCCACTGCACCAGGATAAAACGCTTGAATAACTCCGTTTACATTCTTATCCGCCCAGCTTACTGCTAAAGCACTGCCCGAAATTATCACGAGTATTACAGGCTTCCCGTTAGCTGCCTTTACAACCTCCTCAAGAAGAAGCTGCTGTCTGCCAGGGAGGTCAAGATTGATTTTATCGCCGCTTGCAAACTCGTTTCCGGTGTCGCCCTCTTCGCCCTCTAAATCGGCATCTAGCCCTAGACATACGATAATGGCATCGCTCTCCTTAGCTATAATCCTAGCTTCGGTTAAACGGTCGTTAGAAAGTGCAAGTCCGCCGACCTTATCTTTATATAAATGGCTGCCCTCCGAATAAATAACCTCCATGTTATTTTCATCGGCTGCTATGTTTACAGCATCTAGAACAGTCAGGTAACGGCTGGCTGTGCCCTGATAATTACCCTCAAGAGCACGGCGGCTGTCGGCATTTGGTCCGATTACGCCGATTTTCTTGATTTTTTCTGCGTTTAGAGGAAGAGCACCGTCGTTTTTAAGCATTACCAGACTGTTTTGTGCGGCTTTAAGATTTAATTCCTTGTGCTTCTGACAGTCAACCACCGAGTAGGGAATTGAGGTGTATTCGGGGTTCGGATTATCGCCAAGTATACCTAGTCTCATACGGGTTACTATCAGATTTTGAAGAGCTTTATCAATAGTTTCCTCGGTGAGCTTACCCTCTTTAACTGCGTTTAACGCATAACCGTACATATTGCCGCAGTTTACGTCACAGCCATGATTTATCGCCAACGCAACTGAGTCAACTGGGGTTGCGGTAACATGGTGGAATTCATGAAAGTCCTTGATAGCCCAGCAGTCAGAGGTTACATATCCATCAAAGCCCCATTTATCTCTAAGAATATCCTTAAGAAGTCTCTTAGAACCGCAGCAGGGCTCCCCGTTAGTGCGGTTATATGCACCCATAAAGCCTTCGACATTAGCCTCGTAAATCGACGCCTCAAAAGCAGGAAGGTATGTATTCCATAAGTCATAATCGTTACATTCAGCATTAAACTCGTGTCTTACTGCCTCGGGTCCTGAATGAACAGCAAAGTGCTTAGCACAGGCAGCAACCTTAAGCTGATCCTCCTTGTCGCCTTGCAGTCCCTTGATAAAGGTTACGCCAAGCTCGGCGGTAAGATAAGGGTCCTCGCCGTAGGTTTCATGTCCGCGTCCCCAGCGTGGGTCACGGAATATATTGATGTTAGGCGACCAAAAGGTCAAACCCTTATAAATATCGTGGTCGTCCTCTTCTTGAAATGCATGGTACTTAGCACGGCCTTCGTCTGAAATAGCTACCGCAATTTCATTTAAAAGCTCGGTGTCAAAGGTTGCAGCAAGTCCGATTGCCTGCGGAAAAACTGTGGCGGTTCCTGCTCTTGCAACACCGTGGAGAGCCTCGCTCCACCAGTTATAGGAGGGAATACCCAGCCGCTCAATTTCGGGCGAGCCGTGAAGCATCTGCGAGATTTTCTCCTCCAAGGTCATTTTGCTGATTAATTCTTTTGCCTGTTCCTTATAGTTATTCATAACTAAGTCCCCTTTATTTTAATTGGAAAAAATCCAGTAGTCCAGATTAAATAATATGCCCCCGTTGTCACCCTTGAAAATGAAGTAGATATCATGAACATTCGTTAAACGCTTGATTGCGCAGGAGCGAATATTCCATCTTTCAACATAAGGATTTACCCTTAAGATACCAATTATTTCACCCTCAAGATTATCGAGATGAAGCTCAATTACACCGCCGTCATACGAGCTGATGTTGGCACTGAAAAGCGTTGCGCCCTTTGCTCCGAAATCGACATTTGCGACTCCCATCCAGTCGCCGTTATGGATATTTTTAACAACAAGGTTATTATAGCCATCGTTTGAGCTTAATGCGGCGGTATCAACTCCGCTGCACCATGCGAAGGTTTCGGCTTCAACTCTGTAATACGGGTTGATGGTGCCCACTGCTTTTACCCCAGTCATATCGGCTTTTATTTCTTTAATTCCGCCGTTTGAGTAAAACTCGACTTCATTAATATGCGGTGAGCGATAGCCCTTTATCTGACCGACTTCCTTGTCGAGTGTTCCTGCGTGATAGGCTATATACCATTTGTCCTTGAAGTTAAAGAAGCTGTGGTGGTTGTTTCCGCCTATTCCGAAATAATGCTGTGGGTTCTTTAACACAGGTCCGATGTAACGGAAGGGTCCCATTGGGTCGCTTCCTATCATGTAGGCGATTTCGCCCTCGGGAGGATATCCTTCAGGGTGAGGCTCGGAGAAGTTCGAGCAATAAGAATAATAATATTTATTCCCCAGCTTAAAAATATCAGAGTCCTCAAAAAACGCAGGTGCATCGAGAGTTACTGCATCGCCCTCGGTGCTAATCATATCGCTGCCAAGCTTAATTACTCTAGCGGTCCGTGGATGTAAAACATCATCCGTCTCAAGAGAGGGAAGTCCGCCGCCAAAATAGAGATACGCATTATCGTCGTCTGTCAGTACTGCGGGGTCAAAGCACCAAATTACATTTTCGCAGTTTGGCATTTCCTTGTGAACAATAGGCTTACCTATTGGGTCTCTCCATGGACCTAATGGTGACAGAGCTGTAATAACGCCTATATTTGAACCGTTATTTGCGAAATATAAGAAAAACTTATCTACACCGTTGATATTTTTATAACATATAGCAGGCGCCCATGAATTTTTTGCCCATGCTGCTAAGCCCGCTTCACCTGCAACGGGTATTGCTCCGTGGTCAGTCCAGTTTACAAGGTCGTTCGATGAAATCACCGTGATAGTATTGATATTACTGTAAATATTATTTATCGGTTCACCCTTATCGCCATATTGCAAAGTGTCATTTGTCAGATAAACATATACACGATCATTATATACAAGCACCGCTGGGTCTGCTCCGTATTTGTGGTCTATGAGCGGATTTTTGAAGCCTAGCTTCTTTGCTATTCCGTTAACCTCGGAGGGCTTGATTTTAACCTCACATTCAGCCTTATTGGTGATATAAATTACCTCTGCGCCATCTGCATAAATGTAATCGGGTTTAAAATTAAACACACCGCCGTTTGATATATACTCCCGGACTTTGAATTTAACCTCTGCAAATAAATCCGAGGATTTATTTATATACGAGCAAACGCCGTTACCGCCAGCAGTTAAGAGAAGGCGATTGTCTGTAACTTCATAATTTGCGCCGCCTGTTATGTTTTCTTTATTAAAATAAACATCAGCTACTTCAAGTTCTGGCGGAACTTTCATAGAAATATAAATTCCTTTGCAGCTCTTATCCTTTAACGATTCAAGCTTAATACCAAGCTTAAAGCTTTTATCGGGTACTCCCATTATTTCAGTGACTGTTACAAATTCCGTTTTGAGAAGCTGAGGAGGTGTTATTTCTTTTAAGAGACGATTATCAATTCTGAAATAATCATAATCAGCATAACCGCCGACTGACTCCTTACCGAAGCTGAATAAAGCCGCACGATAGCCTAATGAGGTTGAATGTGTCTTTGTCATTTTATACTCATCAGAGGCGGGATACCAGACAAGCTCGTCAAGACTAAAGTAAAAACTCACATTGTCACTTTCAAAATCAAAATCAGCCTTGAAATAAACTCTGTCCTGATTAAGCTCAAGCATGAAAAGCGGTTTCGACTCATCATTTGTCGAGTTCGTCATTATGATATATTTTTTACTGCCAGATACTTTTACACCGATATAGGCGTAATTCATATTAAAAGCAGCAAGCCCCGCGATGTCCCCTCCATGCATACCGCTGACATCCAATGCGGTGCTGCACGAGCATTTCGGGCCGAAGGTTCTCATCGTAAGTGTGTTTCTTGCATCTGTCAGACTGCTGCAGGTGCTGCCGTTATACAGTCTTAGGTAACCTACTCGGTCAGTCAGTGACCAGAAGTTATTGTCTGGGTTGTGGTTCCACTGCCAATAAGGTGATAGTATAGAACCGTTAAAATCATATTCGCCCTCCAGCGACTGGCTGGTTTTAAAAGAATGTTTCTTAATCATCGAGACATTCTTTACATAGAAGTTCATTAAGTCTGTTTCTTTAGAGGGATTGTCGTTCCATAATGTCTCAACGAAAATCGCATTATAGCTGGTATCAGCGTTCATGGGTATGGTGTAAATACCTTCAACAAGACACCATTCGCCACGCGTTACCATGCCGTTTGCGGTTACTTGAATGTTTTGATAATCGGTTCCGTTGCAAATCGCGATGTTGAAAATATGCTGCTTGGGACCATTATTGTACTTAACAAGTGCCGAGATTTTAAACTTCTCACCTTTACCGACCTTACCAGTTATAAGCTGCATGGGACCTGAGTTTGTGCTTTTCCTGCTGCTTACATATAGAAGATACTGTCCGTCGTCAAGCTCGTTACTTTTAATAGAAATATTGGCATAATTATAGCTCACCCATGAGTTCATGCCGTTTCTAAAATTGCCGTTTTCTATAATTTCCACGCTTGAACGCTTAACATCGTTTAAATAACCTGATTTACTGATACAGTACTCGCTGAGTTTTGTATTTTTATACATATTAATGCTGCTCTGATTATTATAAAACTCGTCAGAGGAGATTAAGTATGAGGATATGCGGTCATTTTCCCTGAGTTTAAGTGTGTTATTAGGGTTCAGTACAGGCCAGTTATCTGCAAAGCTCATTTGCACAAATACAGGTGTTCTTCCGAGCGAGCCTTGGTTTTGGTACAGCGCGGCATACCATTCGCCGTCGGGCGTTTCAACAATGGAACCGCCAGCAATATCAGCATCAAGGATTATTTTACCCTCGTAATCGCCGTCAATTTTAGACGAACGATAGCAAAGCTGAATGGGACGTCCGTCGTCTGTCTCGTTCGTAAGGAAAATATAGTAGTATCTGCCAAGCTTATACGCGTGAGAATTCTCCGCATTGTGGCGGTAAATATCGCTGCCCATATTTGCATTAGCTATTATATTAAGCGAAATGCCGTTTTTCATAACTTCGCTTGCATCAGTGTTAAGCTCACATAAATTAATAGCGCCGCTTCCGTAGACTATAAACTTGCGGTCGCCGTCGAAAACAAGCGACAAATCGTGGTAGGCTCCGTCAAGCACACTTTTTTTCCATGTGCCAGTTTCGATATTATCAGTTTTGAATATATATGTTTTTCTGGTTGTATAAGAGACAAATGCCGCATAATAAATACCTCTGTGATATCTAAGGCAGCATACACGGGTGCCTTCGCCATAGCTGTTCTTGTCGTTTCTGAAGGTCATTGCATCAATATCGGTAAGCACATCGAAAACGTATGATGCCGTCTCCCAGTTAATCAAATCATACGACTTCATTATCGGGCAGCTTGGGAAGAAATACATCGAGGTGCTAATCATATAATACGCGCCCTCTGCATAAATAACATCGGGACTAGGTATATCAACGAGTAGCCTTCCGTCCTTGTTCGCTACTTTAAGAGCTTTGTCTTTATATAATGGTACACCTGGCAGAGCAACATAGCTTTCGGTATCGGCTGAATATGGAGCAGGTTTATTTTTAACCACAGTTTTCTTCATATTAGTGTTCATTGCTTTTGCATTGCGCTTAAGGTTTCTGTATTCGGTCGGGGTGCATTTTTTCATATTCTTGAATACACGATTAAACGTAGTAATACTCTGAAAGCCTGATTCGAGTGCTACGTCCGTAATCGGTATATTGAGGTCGTTAAGCATGCTTTCAGCCGCTTTAATTCTGATTTGAAGCAGATAATCATTAAATGTCATCTTTGAATACTGCTTAAACCAGCGGAGAAAATGGTATTTGCTAAAGCCCGCAATTTTCGCAATGAAATCAAGGCTTAGGTCGTCCTTGTAATGCTGTCCTATATAATCAATGCATTTATTAAAGGTAGCAAGATGCTCCTTGCGCTTAAATAAAAATTCGTTGTCGTGACTGATTTCGATGTTTTGCTTTCTGGCAATTTCGATGGCAAAATTTATGATTTTAGTTACGGTGCTAGCTTCGAAATAATTATTTTTTAATCTGTTCTCGGTAAAAATATCCAGCAGTATTTCCTTAAGGCTCGCGTGTAGGTCGGGGTTGGTTTCAGTAGTTATTAAGCAGGGCTTTAAAAAAATATATGAGAAGTTTATTAATCCCTCCATTGTTTTGAAAATGGAAAGATCAAATTGTAAAATGAGTCTTTCGCCGAGGTCGGTACAGGTTGCAAGCTCATGCAGGTCGCCCGACGGAATGATAATAATATCAAATTCATTCAAATGGTATACTTCATCGGTCATAATGATGTTATACGGATTTTTAACTGGCATAATTACCTCAACGGCAGAATGCCAGTGTTTAGGATAATCTTCGTTCTCGGTGTTATGATGGAGAATATACGCCGTAGAGGACTCGTAATCGACTGTTTCGATGAGCCCGTCGAGTTTTCTAATCATATATTGTTCCACCTTTCCATAAAAATAGATTTATCTACTATAAATATACTTAAATTCTTGATGAAAATCTAATCATATATTGTTTTTAGGTTCTCATAAATTGCTATAAAGCAATATTTGTATATGCCGCCTAATTTATGAATTTACGATAATAATATAAAAATGATAATAGATTTTGTGCAATTTAGTATAAAAATGTGTTAGGAATAAAAAAATCAAACATAATCTTTAACACGTAATTACTGTGTCAAAACGGTGAAAATTGTGTATCAAGTATATAAGTTTCATTAAAATAACAGGTTTTATAAGTCTATTATAACAGCTTTTGTAAAAAATATCAATAAATTTGCGAAAACGATTACCAACCGCTATTTATGGGGATATTTTTCAATGATAGCAATATTTGAATAAAAGATAGCAAAATATAATAAGCAAGATATGAACAACTCGTATATAATAATAAACAAATAAAACTTTGCACTTTATAAAGAATGTACACAATGTACAAAAGGAGCTGTGTTATGACTGTTCGGAATAAAAGCCTGATAATACGTACATTAGTAGCTGTTGTCATACTTGCTGCGCTTGTCACCTATATTATATTGGGACAGGGCCCCTCTGATTTTAAAGAGAAGTATGAAGGTGTCAATTTATCAGTTACAGAATCGGGACGTAAGAACACATATACTAAATATTTGCAAAATCATGCAGATGCTGAAACGCCAGACGGCGAAATTTCTGTTGATGTTTTTACATACACAAATGATCAGGGCGTAAGTGTCATAAACGATTTAAGCGGTGTGGATAAAGCGCTTCGTTCAGAAGAGGAAAGCACGGTTGATTTTAGCGTGAATGTCCCAAAGGCTGGCTTTTATAATATCGAGGTGCAGTATTATCCGCTCGAGGGTAGAGGAATTGACATCGAGAGAACACTATATATAAATGGCGAGGTTCCTTTCCTCGGTGCTGAGGACTTAATATTTAACCGTGTTTGGGCAGATGCCGCTAGCGGTGTGCGCCAGGATAACCAAGGAAATGATATTCGTCCCACACAGGTTGAAAAGCCTATTTGGCAGACTGTGCTTGTGACTGATAATGCTGGATACATTTCAGAACCGTACAAGTTTTATTTTGAGGCGGGCGAGAGTACGCTGACACTTAAAGGAATAAGCGAACCGTTTGCAGTTAAAGCTATTACGTTAAAAGCAATTAAACAAAATCCTACATACGCAGAATATCTAAAAAACATAGACACAAGTAAATATCAGAATAATGATAAAACCTTTTTAAAGAAGGTTCAGGGTGAAAATGCCGATTACCGTTCATCGCCGTCGCTTTATGCTACCTTTGACCGTTCCTCGGGAACAACTGAGCCGTACAGCGTGGCTACAACCAAGCTGAACATTATCGGAGGTCAGGCATGGCGTGTTGCTGGGCAGTGGATTGAATGGGATTTTGAGGTGCCAGAAAATGGTATGTATGCCTTCTCGGTAAAGGCAAGACAAAACTACAACAGAGGTATGGTTTCTAACCGTTCTATTTATATAGACAATCAAATCCTCTGCGAAGAAACAGCAGTTATTCCTTTTAGATATACAAACAAATGGGAACTCCTCACAATTTCAGATGAAGAGGGTGATTATCTTTATTTCCCACTTGAAAAAGGAAATCATACTTTTAAAATGAAAATAACTCTCGGTGATTTAAGCCAAATTCTCACCGACATGGAAGAAAGTATATTCAGATTAAACGCAATCAACCTTCAAATTCTTGTACTGACAGGTGCAGACCCCGACGTACAGCGTGACTACCGAATTGAAGAATATTATCCTAATATAATGGAAGAAATGGCATTCGAGAGCAAGGTGCTTTACAACTTAGTTGATAGACTTGTAGAGTATTCAGGCGAAAAGGGTGCAGAGGCTGCGTCACTTCAGACACTTGCAAAGCAGCTTGAAAAATTTGTAGAAAAGCCACAGGATATACCTAAAACCTTACAGAACTTCAAAGATAACATAAGTGCAATGGGTAACTCTCTTGTTGGTCTTGCATCCTCACAGCTTGATATTGACTACTTTGTTGTAAGTGCGCCAGAAGCAAAGCTGCCTGACGTAAACGAGTCCTTCATAACAAGTCTTGTTCATGAGGTTAAATCCTTCGTAGCTTCATTCTTCGTTGATTATAATAAAATCGGTAATGTTTATGCAAGCAAGGAAGCTATTGAGGTTTGGATGCTTAGCGGACGTGACCAGAGTACAATACTCAAGACAATGATTGACGACGATTATACGCCAAAGAGTGACAATCCCGTAAACGTAAAGCTCGTAGCTGTCGAAGCTCTGATGCCTGCGGTTGTAGCAGGAACAGGACCTGACGTTGCACTTACCGTAATGAACAACGAACCTATCAACTACGCTTTAAGAAAAGCGTCGATTGACCTATCGCAGTTTGATGGTTTTACCGAGGTAATAAAAGAATTCCAACCAAGCACGTTGATTCCATTTGAATATAATGGTGGTTATTACGGACTTCCTGAGACACTGAACTTTAACGTAATGTTTTATCGCAAGGATATACTTGAGGATTTAGGTGTTGAGGTACCGAATACCTGGGACGACTTAATTAAGATTATTCCTATTATTCAAAAGCAGAACATGAACGTCGGAATACCTTCTGTTGAGAGAAAAATCAACAATATGATAAACCCCGACCTGTCTAACTTCTTCTGTCATCTATATCAGAACAGCGGTGCACTCTACAGTGAAGACGGCTCGAAAACCTTACTTGATGACGAGGTTGCTGTAAGAGCATTTGAGAATTATACAAAGCTTTTTACTCATTATAAGGCTCCTACACTTTACGATTTCGTAAACCGTTTCAGAACAGGTGAAATGCCTCTCGGTTTTGTTGATTACAACAACTTCAACACTCTCGTAGTATTTGCTCCCGAAATCAGAGGGCTTTGGGACTTCACAATCCTCCCTGGTACTGTAATGGAGGATGGCACGATAAATCGCTCAGTATCCGCTTGGGGTAATGCCTGCATGATGCTCGCAAGCACCAAAAATCCAAACTCAGCATGGGAGTTCATCAGCTGGTGGGTAAACTCGTCAACACAGGTACGTTTCGGACGTGAGCTTGAAGCCCTAATGGGTGCAGCAGCACGTTATGCAACAGCGAATGTCGTAGCATTTGACCAGCTGTCATGGAACAGCGCAAATTCCAAGGTGCTTAAGGAACAGTGGGAATGGGTAGTTGGTACTCCTGAGGTTCCTGGTGGTTATTACACTGGACGTCACATAGTAAACGCTGTTCGCAAGGTAATCAACAAGAACGAGGACACCCGTGAAACACTCCTCGACTACACAAGAACAATTAACGAGGAGTTAACCAAGAAGCGTAAGGAATTCGGAATTACTAACTGATGATAAGGAATGATGATATGAGCAGTAATGTTACAGCATATAAAGAGAGAGGCAAAATAAGTCAGTTATTTTTTGATATATGGCAAAACAGAACCTACTACTTATTTTTACTGCCTTTCGCAGTCATATTCATAACGTTCGTGGTTGCGCCGGTTATAATATCAATTTATTATAGCTTCACATACTACAATGTTTTCGAGCCTGCTCGCTTTGTGGGACTCCAAAATTACATTAATCTGATTTTAGGTGATGAAATTTTCCTTACTTCGGTAACGAACACCTTCATAATGGCGGCTATTACAGGTCCTATCGGCTACTTGATGGCTTTCATATTTGCGTGGTTCATTCATAGTCTGCCACGGTATTTAAGAGCCTTTGCGGTACTTATATTCTACGCTCCAACGATATCGGGTTCTGTGTATATGATTTGGGCAATTATCTTCAGTAGTGACGCGTATGGATATTTGAACGGTTTACTTATGAAGGTTGGTATTATCAAGACACCTATACTGTGGCTTACAAACCCTGATTTTATGATGCCTGTTATTCTTGTAGTTATCCTTTGGATGAGCCTTGGTGCTGGATTTCTTGCGTTCGTTGCAGGTCTTCAGACAATAGACATTTCGCAGTACGAGGCAGGCTACATCGACGGAATAAGAAACAGATGGCAGGAGCTTTGGTACATAACCCTCCCAAACATGAAGGGAATGCTCATGTTCGGTGCAGTTATGGCGATTACACAGTCCTTTGGAGTTGCGGAAGTAACACAGCAGCTTTGCGGATTTCCGAGTACGGACTACGCCGTGCACACGGTAGTAAACCACCTCATCGACTACGGCTCGCTCCGATTTGAAATGGGTTATGCTTCGGCGATTGCAACACTTCTGTTCTTAACCATGATTATCTGTAACAAGGTTATCCAAAAAATGCTTGGCAAATTAGGTAAATAATGGGGATTAAAATTGTACATATTAGAGGGGAAAAGCTATGAGTAAAAAGGGAAAGCTTAAACAGACACGTTCGCTGGGCGGCAATTTGTTTGTATATTTTATTTTGATTTTATTTGGTGTATTTTTTGCTTATCCTCTTGTTTACGCAATAAATAATGCATTCAAGCCACTAAATGAAATATTCCTGTTCCCGCCGCGTCTTTGGGTGCAGAACCCGACGATGACGAACTTCCAGGACTTATTTGTAATAATGGGTAAATCTACGGTAACCTTCTCACGATACATATTTAATACAGTATTTATTACAGTGGTAGGTACCTTCGGTCATATTATCATCGCTTCAATGGGTGCGTATGTTATATCAAAATACAAGTTCCCAGGAAGCAGAGCTTTCTTCTCAATAGTAATTACATCGCTCATGTTTACGGGCTATGTAACTCAGATACCAAACTACCTCGTAATGAGTCAGCTCGGCTGGGTTGATACCTTTATGTCAATAATAGTACCCGCATTTGCACTGCCAATGGGCTTCTTCCTACTTAAGCAGTTCATGGATACGGTGCCTATGACACTAATCGAAGCGGCAAAAATTGACGGCGCGAAGGAATTCAGAATTTTCTGGAAAATTGTAATGCCGACGGTTAAGCCTGCTTGGCTCACTGTAATGGTGTTCTCGGTTCAAAACCTATGGAATGCCCGTGCCTCTAACTTCATATACTCCGAGGATTTAAAAACCCTGCCGTATGCATTATCACAGATTATCGGCGGTGGTATTCAAAGAGCTGGTGTAGGTGCGGCGGTTACACTATTCATAATGATAGTTCCGCTTGCAGTATTTATAACTACACAAAGTAATATTATTGAAACAATGGCTACTTCCGGAATTAAGGAATAGCGAAAAGCTTGAAGGAAAGGAATAATTTTTCACACCTACCGATTTGGAGCACTTCATGTCGGTCTCGGAGGGAAGGATGAGTTTATTATGAAATTAAAACGTGTAGTAATTTTCGCACTGCTTTTCGTTATGATGTTCAGCATCAGCTCGTATGCTGATTTTACAAATTATACTTATAACTACGATTATTGGTACGAGCAGGTTGCATCTCCCGATGCGTACAGACCTGTTACAAGCTTAAATGGTGTGGATTTAGGCATAACGAATTTCGTGGACCCACAGGGCTTATTTATATCTGAGAACAGAATTTATGTCTGCGACTCAGGTAACAACCGTATTGTTCTTATCGAGCATAGTGAAGCCGATGCAACTTATAAGGTTAAAGCAATCCATGAATTGGTTGTAATCGACGGTGAGGATAGCCCTTTCAATTATCCAATGGATTTGTTTGAGACACCTGATGGTGAAATTTACATAGCTGATACTAATAATCAACGTATACTAAAGCTGGACATGGATTTTAATGTCCTTAATATAATCTACAAGCCAAGCGATGCCAGCATCAGTGACACGGCGGATTTTCTTCCCTGTAAGTTAATTGTCGATAAGGCAAAGCGCATTTATGTACAGGCAAGGAATATAAACAAGGGTTTGCTTGAATTTGACTCTGAGTGTGAATTCTCTGGTTATCTCGGTGCAAACAAGGTTCAGGTTAACTTTATAGATTATGTTTGGAAAACCTTCTTATCGACTGATGCACAAAGGTCGCAGATGGAATTATTCGTTCCAACTGAGTATAATAACGTCGCACTAGATTATGACGGATTTGTTTATACAACTACCAGCACCTTTAACCAAGGGCTAATACTTACTGCTGACCCTGTAAGGCGTCTTAACGCAATGGGTACAGATATTCTTGTAAGAAGCTCAGCGGAGGACCCCCCTATTGGCGACCTGAGCTGGGGTTCATCTGGCGGTGTTAGCGGTTCATCTCGTTTTGTTGATGTAGTTGCACTCGAAAACGACTCATACTGCTGCCTTGACAAGACACGTTCAAGACTTTTCATGTATGATTTCCAAGGAAATATGCTTTATGCCTTCGGTGGAATAGGAAATAAGCTCGGATATTTCAATACACCTGTTGCAATAGATGAAATGGGGTATTCACTTTTCGTTCTTGACTCAAAGACTGCTATGATTACCCGTTTTGATTTAACCGATTATGGCAATCACATTAAAGATGCAATGGCTTTTTATAAAAAAGGTCAGTACGATCTCTCATCTGATATGTGGGATAACGTTCTAAAGCTTAACGCAAATTATGATTTAGCTTATATTGGTAAAGGCCGTGCCGCACTCCGTAACGGCGACTACCAAGATGCTATGCATTTTTACAAAATAAAGAACGACCAGGAAAACTACGGAAAGGCGTTCACTCTTTACAGAAAGCAATGGATGGAAGAACATCTTGTGACTATTATTATTATAGTTGTGGCTGTAGTCGTTGCATGGAAGATTTTCCGCTTTATATTAAAGCTAAGAAAAAAGAGAAAGGCGGGTGTTAACTAATGGCATTTATATCGGCACTTACCGATAAAGAGCGTTATATCCGCTTTGGTAAATCTTTAAAATACGCCTTATATACGATGGTACACCCCTTTGACGGCTTCTGGTGCATAACTAGAGAAAAGAAGGGCTCGATGGCAGCGGCGAACTTAATCGTTGTCGGAATGGTACTTATCGAAATAATGCGCAGAACCTTAACAAATTTCCAATTTCATAACGAAAATATGGAGCGTTTTAATGCAATCCTTGCAGGAATGAGCATCTTAGCTCCTCTCCTCCTTTGGTCTCTATCAAACTGGAGCCTTACAACGCTCATGAACGGTAAGGGTAGACTCAAGGACGTTTATATCGCCACGGCTTATGCATTTGCACCATTTTTAATTATTAATGCAGTAATGATACCAATAAGTCATGTTTTAGCCTATTCTGAAGCGGTAATTTACTTCTTCCTTGTAAATTTAGGCGTGATATGGTCGGCATTGCTTTTGATAGTCGCAATGATGCAAATTCACGATTATAGTCTTGCGAAAACTGTCTTTTCTTGTTTACTTACTATTTTCGGCATACTGGTTATTGTATTTATATTCATGCTGTTTTTCAGTTTGATTAGTGACGGTATAGCTTACTTTGTATCTTTATATAAAGAAATAATGTTTAGAATTCTATAAACGAAGGGAGAAGCAATATGAAAAAGACACTTGCACTGGTTGCCGCACTGCTTCTAACCCTTGTTATTACCGCTTGTGAGGCGGTAGTCGCAGACGAGGAGCCTTTCAAGATATATGGTTATGACGGCGAATTCAGTGAAGAAATCGTCTTACAAAACGAATTTCTTGAGTTACATTTTAACCCCGAAACCACAGCATTCAATGTAGTTGATAAAAATAAGGGTAATATTTGGTACTCAAATCCTCAGGATTTAGAGTCTGATGCACTTGCGACACCGGTAAATAAAAGACTGATGAACTCGCAGTTTTATCTTACATATTCAAACGATGCCGGAAATACCGGTATCCTTGACAGCTCCTCTTTTAGCGTGGAAAAAGGGCTGTATGAAATAGATGTACTTGATAATTCAATTGAAGTACACTACACCTTAGGTAATATTGAGCGTGTTTATTACATTCCTACCGCCGTTCCTGAGTCCCGTATGGTTGAGTTTACGAGCAAAATGGAAAAGAGCGAGGTCAGAAAAATTGAGGAGTATTACAGAAAACTCGATATTAATAAGCTTAGAGCAACTGACGACTCCGCTACAATTATTGCAAATTACCCTGATATCGTTAATGAACCAGTTTATGAGCTTCGTGATACCGTTCAACCTTTCCTTAAAATCCAAATTGAAGAGATATTTGAAAAATACGGCTATACTACCGAGGATTACGAGCTTGATGCTGCACGTTATAACATAAATAAGCAAAAAGAAACCGCCATATTTAATGTAACTATTAGGTATGAGCTTGACGGTGACAACTTTAAGGTAACGGTACCATACGATAATATCGAGTATGTAGATGCATTTCCGATTGTTGAGCTTAATATTTTGCCTTATTTCGCAGCGGCAGGACTTGAGGATGAAGGCTATATGTTTGTTCCCGACGGCTCGGGTGGTCTTATAACCTTTAACAATGGAAGATACAACCAGACAGCATACACAAATAGCGTTTATGGCTGGGACGAAGGCTTATACCGTGAGGCAATAATCAGCGATAACAAGGCACTTTATCCTGTGTTTGGTGTTTATAAAAATGAACAGACCATGATGTGCATTATTGAGGAAGGCGCTCCTTATGCAAATATAAAAGCTGATGTTTCGGGCAGAGGCACAAGTTATAACAATGTATTCGTAAATTATGCGATGATTCATAAGGAAACCCTTGATATCTCATCTAAATCCGATAAAACAGTACTTATTTTTGAAAAAGGCTTGCCTGCAGGTGAAAATATAGTTCAAAAATATGTTTTCTGTGATGAAGCAGGTTATGTCGGAATGGCGAAAACCTACCGTGAGTATCTGATGTCAAACTACGGAATGGAAAAGAATACAGAAGCCGAGGTTCCAGTAGCAGTAGAAATAGTAGGTGCCGTTAATAAGACACAGCATATTCTTGGTTTACCCTTCGACCTCCCACTAAAGCTTACTTCTTATAAAGAAGCTGAAGAGATAGTAAATGGACTTACCGAATCTGGCTTTGATAATGTTAATTATTTAATGACGGGTTGGTTCAATAATAGTGTTCAGCATACTGTACCCTCGAGTATAAACCTTATTTCAAAGCTTGGCGGTAAGAAGGAATTAATAAATCTTGCGAAAGCAGCAAGTTCGGAAGACAATGAATTCTATCTTGAAGCGAATTTCCTTTACATGACAGACAACTCAATTTTCGATAGTTTTAATCTAAACTCTGATGCCGCAAGATATATAAACCGTGAGCGCATTGAGAATTATCCATATAGCTTTGTTTGGTATGGCGAAAGAGATAACTGGGGTAAGCTCAGCTATCTGGCACGTCCTGCTTACATGATGGAAATAATCGACAATTATGTAAAGACAATTAAAAACAAATTTGACGTAAACAATGTAGCTTTCAGAACAATAGGCAACAATCTTGCAGGCGATTATAACGAAAAACGCCTAGTGAGCCGCGAAGCTTCCATGAATATACAGGCTGAGAAGCTAAAAGAACTTAAAGCTCAGGGCACAGGCGTGATGATAAACACTGGTTATGCGTATGCGGTTCCTTATGCTGATTTCATTAGGGATATTCCTATGACATATCAGGGCTTCCTCATCGTAGATACCGAGGTTCCGTTCTATCAAATCGCAATCCACGGACTTGTTTCATACACAGGTCGTCCGATTAACCTCGGTGAGGATTATTCACTCAATATCTTAAGGACTATGGAAACAGGCTCAGGTCTTTCGTTTAGCTTAATGACTGAGGAAGCATCTGTTCTTCAGGAAACCAAGTTCCATAAATATTACGCTAACGAGTATGACAAGTGGTCAGATACAATTGCCGAGATTTATAACAAGTTTAAGAGCGAATATAGTGGAATTTATAACCAGTTCATCCAAAATCACACTATATTGGCAAATAATATTACACTTACTGAGTATGAAAACGGATTTAAAGTACTTGTAAATAAGAGCGTAACAGATTATAATTATAATGGTACTACCATAAAGTCTATGGATTACCTAATAATAGAGGAGGGAAGATAGCATGGCGGGTAAAAAGAAAAGCAAGCTTAATTTTGCCACCAAGAACGCAATCGCCGGTTATCTTTTTATAGCTCCGTTTATTATCGGATTTTTAGCATTCATGCTTATTCCGATTACCGAATCTATCAGAATGGTTTTTAGTGAGGTAACCATGGGTTCGGGAACCGGAGGTTTTACAATGACCTTTACCGGACTTACAAATCTACACAGAGTATTCCAGGTTGACCCAGATTTTAACCGTCTCTTAGTTGAAGAACTTAGCAGAATGGCGTATATAGTTCCAGCAACAATCGTATTCTCGTTCTTTATTGCCATTATACTTAATCAGAAGTTCAGAGGTAGAGCCTTTGTTCGTTCAGTATTCTTCCTTCCCGTTATTCTTTCGGCAGGTGTCATGGTTGGACTTGAAACCAGCAATACACTTTTGCAAGGTATGGAGGAGCTAATTCAGGAAAGTAACTCAATGGCATCTAGTGTTACGGGAGTTCTTGAGGATATACTGATGACAGGCGGTTATACCGACGATTTACTAGAAATTGTATTTATGCTCGTAAACAGCGTTTATGACATTGCAATCGGTTCAGGTATCCAGATAATTATATTCCTTTCAGGGCTTCAGAGCATCTCGACAAGTATGTATGAGGCTTCGCGTATCGAGGGTGCTACCGAGTGGGAAAGCTTCTGGAAAATCACATTCCCTATGATAAGCTCATTAATCCTCGTAAACGTTGTATATACGGTTATTGACTACTTCGTAAGAACGGACAACGAGGTAATGGAAAAGATAAGTGAAACTGTAACTCAAAAAATGGAATACGGCTTCAGTACTGCAATGGCTTGGTCTTATTTCGTGATAGTAATAGCAGTAATCGGTATCTTATCACTTATAATAAACAGGAGGGTATACTATTATGAGTAAAAAGACTGCTGTTAGAAAACACTCCACTTTGAAAGAATTTTGGAGGCGTAATAAAAGCTCGAATGGCTATTTACTTCGTAAAACCGTGGGGAAATGGGTATTTAGTATCATAAGAGCACTGCTTCTTTTCGGACTTTGCTTCCTTATTCTTCAGCCTTTGCTTAATAAAATAACGGTAAGCTTCATGACCGAAAAGGACTTATATGATGCAACTGTTATTAGTATACCAAGACACTTCACTTTAGGAAATTACAAGCTTGTAAGCGAGCTTATAAGTTATCCGACATCACTAATGAAAACCTTTTTAATGGCTGTTCTTGCTTCGGTTTGTCAGATTGCTTCCTGCACTCTTGTGGGTTACGGCTTCGCTAGATTTAATTTCCCGTTAAAGAAGTTTTGGTTCCTTTGCGTAATGCTTGTAATTTTGGTTCCACCGCAGACTATTATGAGCTCGCTTTATCTCCGCTTTACTTATTTCGATGTTTTTGGTATAATAACGTTATTCACAGGTTCAACGGTTAATCTACTTAACAGCCCTACACCATATGTACTAATGTCGCTCACATGTATGGGACTTAAAAACGGTCTATACATATTTATGATTAGGCAGTACTTCAGAGGACTTCCCAAGGAAGTTGAGGAAGCGGCTTATGTTGACGGCTGCGGTAAAATAAGAACATTCATTCAGATTATGCTACCCGATGCAAGAGCGATTATCACCTCGTGTTTCTTGTTCTCGTTTGTTTGGCAGTGGACTGATTCGTTCTACTCCAGCTTATTCCTAAGAAGCATGAACCTCTTACCAAATGGTGTCAGGTCAATTACTGAGCGACTTAACAATTATCTTGAAAATCTTGCGGGTTATACCACCCGTGCTTCGGTTGGATATTCACAGCAGCTAATTGCGACAGGAATGCTAATGTTCATTGTACCGTTAATTATTCTTTATCTTATTGCACAGAAGGGCTTTGTAGAAAGCTTAAGTCAATCTGGTATCAAGATGTAATTTATCCGTTTATGAATGAGATAAGTCTCATTTATAATATATTTACGAAAACGTATTGTAATTTAGGAGGAAAACATGATGCAAATCAAAAAGAATTTAAAGCTCATAATCGCATCCGTACTGGCACTCTCTATGCTTGCTGGCTGCGGAGACAAGAGCGGTACTGGTGATACGGGTACAAAGGCGCCCGATACATCGGCTGCCGACACCAAGGATACAGCTGCTGTGGACACAACTACACCTGCTGATACCGATGCACCTAAGGATGATGTTGTTTCGAGAGATTTAGGTGGAAAGCTCATCACAATCGGTAACTGGTGGTCAAACTCAGACGACTTCGTTGCAAAATCAAGCTATCAGGAAGCTTTAGTTGAATATCGCAATGACATTCAGGAAAAATATAACTGCACAATTAAAGAAGTTAACCTTTGTGGTTGGGGCGAAATGATGGAGCTCTGCGCAACATCAATTATGGCTAGCACACCTGAAGCATCTATCTTCGTATTAGACTCAAGCTTCGTTGCTTCATTATTAAAGCAGGGCTTATTCTATGATGTAGCTTCATTACCAAGTGCAAACTTTGACGACGAAAAGTGGAATCAACTCGTTAGAGACGTTATGACATTTAACGGCAAGACATACGGCTTCGCAACAGGTTATGAGCCTCGTTACGGCGTATTCTTTAACAAGCGTTTATTTGAAGAAGCTGGTATTGATCCCAACCTCCCTTACGACCTTCAGAAGGAAGGAACATGGACTTGGGATGAATTCACAAAGCTTTGTGATAAGTTAACCTATGATAAGGATAACGACGGTATTAAGGATGCATACGCACTTACAACCTTCACAAATACATTATTCACAGCTATCCTTTACAGTAATAATGCTAAGGCTGTTGGCAAGGATGACAATGGTATGTTCTATAATGCAACAAGCGAACCTCAGTTCCTCGAAGCTTGCCAGTTCATGTATCAGCTTAACGAGAACGGTTACAATCTACCTCAGCCCGAGGGTTCAAACTGGGATTACTTCAAGGCTGCGTTCCATGATGGCCAGGCTGCTATGCGTATTGACGAAGAATACGTTAAGGGCGACTTAGAGGATATGGCTGACGACTTTGGTTTCGTGCTATTCCCAGCTGGTACTAGCGGTGCTATGACTCCTGTATATCGTGAAAACGTACTCGTTATTCCTTCATGCTTCAGCGAACAGGAAGCTGACGATATCTTATTCGCATACGATATGTGGACAAATGATGTTCCTGGTTATGATGACGAAGACGACTGGAAAATCGCGTCATATCCTGCATACAGAGATGAAAGAGCTGTTGACGAAACACTCTCAATCATGCGCGAAGGTAAGAACGGTTCTCTGAACGTTACAGCTTATGTATCTGGTCTCGAAATCGGTAACATCTGCTGGAACATCTGGGGCGGCGAACAGACACCTGCTGAGCTTATCGAATCTGTACAGAACGCTTGGAACGAAAGAATTGATGCTGCAAACGCAGTATTCCAGCAATAAGCTTAAACACTAGATAATACTAAGGAGGAAAATAGGTTTGCTATTTTCCTCCTTTTTACAGGAATTATAACGCAGACAAATTGTGTTAAGAGGGAATGGTCTTTATTATGAAAAAAAAGATTATGCCGCTGCTTTTAGCGGCGTTAATAGGAACAGCATTTTTAACATCCTGCGGCGACGGTGCTGAGCCTAAGGTGGAAGAATCGGTATCAAAAACAGAGGAAACAGCAGCACCCGATACCGTGTCCGAAACCGAAACGGAAACCGAAGCTTCGGTGACCGAGACGGAACCCGAAATTGAAATCGTTAAACCGACAGTTAAAAAGGAAGTAGTTTTCGGCGAGGATTTTGAAACAGGCACATCAGGATTTGGTCCTCGTGGCGGCGAAACCGTGAAAATCATCGATGAGGGCTATAACAGCAGCAAGTGCCTAATAGTTACTGACCGTACAGCTACCTGGAACGGTGCAAGTGTGGATATTACAGATTGCATTAAGGCAAGCACCAAGTACGAGGTCAGAGCAATGATGAAATACGAGGGTGGTCCAGCAACAAAGAAGGTTTATGTAAGCCTCCAGCAGAACACCTCGTCGTACATCACTTGCGGACAGCTCGAACTTAAAAGAGGCGAATGGAACGAGGTAAGCGGAGTGCTTGATATCCCCGCAAACTTTGACTCAGAGTGTCTCTATTTCGAGTCAGAGTATAAGGACCCAGCAACTGAGGACGACCTTGTTGACCTATATATTGATGATGTAAAGGTTTATTATGTTGAAGTGGAGAACGCAGATGTTAAGCTGCCCTCACTTTATGAAAAGCACGAAGATTATTTTAAAATAGGACTGGGTACAGGTGCTAGGGAGCTTAGAGATCCTACCTACTATTCAATAATTCTTAATCAGTTCAACAGCATTACTATGGGTAACGAAATGAAGCCCGACAGTGTTCTAGATTATGTTAAGTGTAGCAATGACCCCGAAAAATACAATCTTGAACCCGCTATAAAAACCGATAACCTTGAGGTCGGCTTAAAGTTCGCTAAGAAGAATGGCATAACTGTGCGCCTACATGTGCTAGTTTGGCATCAGCAAACACCTGAATGGTTCTTTAAAGAAAATTATTCGAGAGATGCAAATGCGGCATATGTTTCTAAGGAGGTTATGACACAGAGACTTGAAAATTATATCAAGGCAGTGCTTACTTATTGTAATGAAAATTACCCTGGAATTGTGTATGCAGTAGACGTTGTGAACGAGGCTATAAACATAGGCGAGGGAAATAGTGACGGCATCAGAACCAAGGACAATCACTGGTACGATGTTATAGGTCCCGATTATGTTGAGCTTGCATTCACCTTTGCCCGTAAGTATGCTGCAGAGGATATGAAGCTTTTCTACAACGACTATAATTGCCACTCCGCTGACCGCAGACTAGCAATGTATAATCTCGTAAAGGGCTTAAAAGAAAAGGGCTTAATCGACGGAATGGGATTCCAGAGCCATTATGGTCTCGCTTCGCCTTCTACGATTGAAATTCAAGAAACCCTCTTAAAATTTGCTGAGCTTGACCTTGAGCTTCAAGTAACCGAGCTTGACATCAATACAGCCGATAACAGCGATGAGGGCTTTGAAAAGCTCGCGGTAAGATACAAAAAGCTTATCAATCTTTACAGAAGCCTTGTAGATAAAGGACTTGCGAACATTACAAGTATAACTATTTGGGGGCTTACCGACGAAAATTCATGGCTCAATGACACTGAGAAAAAATACCCCGCACTTTTCGATGAGTATTTGATGCCTAAGGAAGCATATTGGGGCTTCTATCAACACAGCTCAATCGCAAACTATTAAACAGCTCTTAAATTTACAAAATAAATATCACCGAGGGTTACCGATATTATCGGTAACCCGCGGTATATAATTTTTAAAGGAAATGGAAATTATTATGAAAAGAGTATCATTTAATAAAGGCTGGGAGTACAAGCAATCAGGTTCGTGGTGGTCGCCGCAGGAGCGAATAAGTGTCGATTTACCCCATGATTACAGCATGGACATAAAGAGAAGTGCTGATGCTTTGGGTGAGAATAGCACGGGTTATGCAAACGGAGGCATTATCTCATATTTTAAGAGCCTAATGATACCTAAGGAGTGGGCTGAAAAGCTCATTATGCTCGAGTTTGAGGGTGCGTATATGAATGCGCAGGTTAAGCTCAATGGCAATATCATAAAAAAACAGCCGTATGGCTATACAACCTTTCACGTTACGCTTGACAAATTTGTCAGGTATGGCGAGGAAAATGTAATCGAAGTAAAGGTTACTAATAATTCTAAGAATTCACGCTGGTATTCGGGTACAGGACTTTATCGCCCTGTATGGCTTATGGTTTCGGATAAGCAGCATATTGAGCCATGGGGTACCCATATTTTAACCTCGAACATAACGGCAGAAGCTGCCGAAATATATATTGAAACAAAGGCCGTAAAGGATAGCGATACAGATATAAAATATACTATTTTTGCTCCGAACGGCGATGTGATTTCAGAGTGGAAAAACAAATCGGAATGGCAAATAAATAACCCTGAAATCTGGGATATTGATACACCTAAATTGTACACCTTAAAAACCGAGCTTGTTGATAAAAATTGTAATTTGCTTGACGAAGCCGTGGAAAATTTTGGTATCAGGGAAATTTCGCTCTCGGCAAAGGAGGGCTTTAAGCTTAACGGCAAGATGATTAAGCTTAAAGGTGGCTGTGTTCATCATGACAACGGAATACTAGGTGCAAGCTCATACGAGGCAGCAGAAACCAGAAAGGTTAGGCTTCTTAAGGAAGCGGGCTTCAATGCTGTTCGTTGTTCACACAATCCACCGTCAGTTACGTTCTTAAATGCTTGTGACCGAATGGGGTTACTCGTAATCGACGAGATTTTTGACGGCTGGGTGGACTGCAAAACACCTTATGATTACGGAATGTACTTTGAGGAATTTTGGGAACGGGATTTCGAAGCCATGCTTCTCCGTGACCGAAATCACCCCTCGGTAATAATTTGGTCTACGGGAAACGAAGTCGCCGAAAGAGGCGGTAAATCCGACGGCTACGCTTGGTCGAAGCGTCTTGCGGAGTTTGCGAAAAAATACGACACCACACGCTTTACCACCAACGCAGTTAATGACATTAAGGGCGATTTAGAAGGTCTCGCCGCTAATATCGAAAACATGACGGCAAAGGGTGAATTTGCTGCGCTTACCGAGCATTTTTTTAAGCCGCTTGATATTGCGGGATATAATTACCTTAATTTCAGATACAAAACCGACAGCGAGCTGTACCCCGAACGTGTTATATGCGGCTTAGAGTCCTTTCCGATGATGGCTTATGAAAACTGGGAGGACGTTAATTCACTCCCGAACGTTATCGGTGACTTTGTATGGACTGCTATCGATTATCTTGGTGAAGCAGGACTTGGACATATTTGGTATAACGGCGAAACGGATTTTCTAGGTTCATACCCTTGGTTTGCAGCTTACTGCGGTGATTATGATATTTGCGGCTTCAAGAGACCGCAGTCGTATTATCGTGACTGCGTGTGGGGAATAGACACTAAGCCTTATATCGCTGTGTATCGCCCCGAATTTGACAGAAGCAAGGCAAACATTTCGCGCTGGGGCTGGCAGGATGTAATCTCGTCGTGGGATTTTAACGAAAACACAAATATTGATATTGAAGTTTATAGCTCGGATAGCGAAGTGGAGCTTATTCTTAATGGCAGAAGCCTTGGAATAAAGCCTACCGAAAAGCACAAGGCTTGTTACAGTGTTCCCTACGAAAGAGGGGGGCTTGTGGCAAGAGCGGTTAATAGAAAAACAGAGTATATTATTAGAACACCTGACAAAGCCGCAACGCTTAAGCTAACACCCGACAATAAGCTTGGAATGGGTGAATTTGATATATGCTACATAAGTATTGAATTAGCCGATGAAAACGGTATCCCTATATTAAAAGGTGAGCTTGAAATCAACGTCGAGGTTAAGGGAAGTGCCAAATTAATTGCTTTAGGTAACGGTAATCCTAAAGGCGAGGAAATGTATAATAACAAGCACATTCACTTATTTGAGGGTAGAGCGCTTGCAATAATAAAGTATACAGAGGGTATGGATAAGGTCGTTTTCACCGCTGAAGCTGATGGAATAAAAAATGAAATTATTATTGATTTAGAAGGGTAATAAAATGAAGCTAAACATAAAAAGTCTGGAAAACAAAGCGCAGTGGGACAAAATTGGGGTAAAGCTGCCAGATTTTGATATAAACAAGGTTAAAGCCAACACCTACGAAAATCCTATATGGGTGCATTTTGGTGCTGGGAATATCTTCCGCGCATTCCCCGCGCTAGCGCAGCAAAAATTAATCGAAAAAGGGTTGTCTGACAAGGGGATAATTGCGGCTTTTGCGATTGAACCTGAGGTTATAACCGACTTATGGGAGCCGTGTGATAATCTAAGCCTAATTGTAACGCTGAAAACCGATGCCACAACCGAAAAGAAAATCGCCGCAAGCGTTACCGAGGCGCTCTACGCTGACAAAAGCTCGCCCGACTGGGAGAGAATGACTGAGATATTTAAAAAGCCGTCGCTTCAGATGGTAAGCCTTACAATAACCGAAAAGGGTTATGCCGACTTAAGCGAAAACAGCGTTATGGCGAAGCTTACTATGCTTTGCTATGAGCGGTTTCTTGCTGGTGCCTATCCTGTTTCGCTCGTAAGCATGGATAACTGCTCTGAAAACGGAACCAAGCTTCAAGCTGCTATACTAGCTTCAGCGAATAAGCTAAGCTTAGAGAAAGGTTTTATCGATTACATAAGCAGTCCCGAAAAAGTCGGCTTCCCGTGGAGTATGATTGACAAGATTACGCCTCGCCCCGATGATAAGGTGAAGAGCGATTTGCTTGCTTTAGGCTTTGAAGATGCCGAAACGATAATAACTGAAAAGGGTACCTATGCATCGGCTTTTGTCAATGCGGAGGAATGTGAATATCTCATAATTGAGGATATATTTCCTAACGGCAGACCGCCTTTAGAGGAAGCGGGACTTATTTTCACAGACCGTGAAACGGTTACAAAATCCGAAAAAATGAAGGTATGCACCTGCTTAAATCCGCTCCACACCGCACTTGCTATCTTCGGCTGCTTGCTGTCTCACAAAAGCATTGCAGACGAAATGAAGGACAACGATTTAAACACCTTTGTACATAAGCTGGCGCTGGAGGAGGGTATGCCTGTCGTGGTAAATCCTGTAATTCTAGACCCTGTGAATTTTCTTAACGAGGTGCTCGAGGTGCGTTTTCCGAATCCGTTTTTACCCGATACACCACAGAGAATTGCGACTGACACTTCGCAGAAGCTGCCTATTCGTTTTGGCGAAACCTTGAAGGCATATTTAACTAGAGAGGATTTAGATATTAAGAGCCTTAAATATATACCGTTCGTTTTTGCGGGCTGGTGCCGTTATTTAATGGGGATTAATGATAACGAAGACGTATTCGAGCTTAGTCCCGACCCGCTTTTTACTGAGCTTCTTCCTTTCACGTCACCCGATAGTATTTTAGGACGTGAGGATATATTTGGGGTTGATTTATATAAAATTGGTCTTGCTGAAAAAGTAAAAGAGTGTTATAACAAAATGCAGGGCAGAAACGCCGTGCGCTCTGCCCTGAAGGAAATTATTTCTTAGATTTTTCGAGTGTTTCCCATATGCCATTTATGTAGGCTGCACCTAAAGCCCTGTCATAGAGTCCGTAGCCTGGGCGGCCCTTTTCGTCCCAAATCATGCGTCCGTGGTCGGGGCGGATATAGCCGTCGAAGCCGACATCATGGAACGCCTTCATAATCTCGTATAAATCGAGAGAGCCCGCACTACTAAGGTGCGCAGACTCATAAAACGAGCCGTTCTCCTGATACCTAAGATTACGGATATGGGCGAAATGTATACGCCCCTCTGAACCGAATTCTCTGATTATTTCGGGGACGTTATTTTCAGGATTTGCACCGAGTGAGCCTGTACAAAGGGTTAAGCCGTTATTTTTGCTCTTATTCAAAGCTAGGAATTTCTTGATATTTTCACGGTTGATGATGAGCCTGGGTAGACCAAATATTGGCCATGGCGGGTCGTCAGGGTGAATTGCCATGTTTATTCCACATTCCTCCGCCGTGGGGATAATGGCATCGAGGAAATACTTCATGTTGTCCCAGATTTTTTCTACAGAGGTTTTTGAATATAAATCGAGATAATGGTTCATCTGACGAAGTCTTTCGGGTTCCCAGCCTGGCATTTCGTAGTCAGGATTTTCTTCCTTATAACGCTTTGCGAGTTCATCTGGCGTAACCTTACCGATAAAAGCGGGGTCGTAACGCATTGTGTTCGAGCCGTCGGGGAGATTGTAGAATAAATCGCTTCTCGCCCAGTCTAGTACTGGCATAAAGTTGTAGCAGATTACCTTAACGCCCTCGTCGGAGAGGTTTTTCATGGTTTTGATATAAGCATCGATTTTCTCGTCTCTTGAGGGTAAACCAAGCTTTATATCCTCGTGGATATTTACACTTTCGATTACTTCAAGCTCAAGACATGCTTTATTAACATCGTTTTTTAAGCTGCGGATTTTTTCAGAGGTCCAAAGCTCACCGGCTGGCATATCAAGCAGGCTTGACGCAACACCGCTGACACCAGGAATTTGTGCGATAAATTCGGGTTTTATCGGGTCGGCTCCTGTGCCGAACCAACGTAAAATCATTTTCATAAAAGCGCTCCTTTCGTTTATAATCATTATACATAAAATTATGAAATTTTTCAAGACAAATATTGCTTTAATGGAGGAAACAAATGAAATTCAGAGAGTATAACGCGTGGCTACAGGAAAAAGAGGGATTAACACCCGTTCCGCTAACGATTGTTTCGGAGAATACCAACGATTTTGTGAAAGCGGAATGTGAAAAGGCATTAAAAAGACTTTGGGGTGATATTCCGAAATCTGACAGCTTTAAGCTGAAGCTGTCTGCGGATAATTCGCTTGGTGATGAGGAATATTCGTTAGCCAAAAGCGAAAGCGGCTTTGTGATAAGCGGCGGCAGTAATAATGGCGTGCTTTACGGTGTTTACCGTCTTGTGAATTTGCTTTCGATGGGAAAGAGCTTTGACGAAATTTTTGAAAAAT
>JAVBPL010000013.1:0-24293 GCA_031549645.1 Ruminiclostridium sp.
CCTCGCTCGTTATTTATAACGCTGTCAGAGTGCTTGGCAACAAGACAATTGTTACAAACGGCGACCAGACCGACACAATTTATCACAACATGAACAGGCAAATGACTTTTGAGCAGAGCCTG
Organism: Ruminiclostridium sp.; assembly: GCA_031549645.1. Lineage (GTDB taxonomy): Bacteria > Bacillota > Clostridia > Oscillospirales > Ruminococcaceae > Ruminiclostridium_E. The sequence continues at coordinate 123 of JAVBPL010000013.1, forward strand.
CGTTCTCGTGAATTTGAACCTGATAAGCCCAATTATACTCCCAGAATTTCTGGAATAGTTAATCTATATGGCGATGAATTTAATTATGCTTTGTCTATTTTAAAGACAGGTGAGGATTGTCCTGAATCAGTTTATCGCTATAACTTCGCGTATAATAATCCCTGTGCTGGTAATGGACACTTTATTCATACTTATAAAGAGAATATGGATCCCCTGCCTAGCTTCGAGGGTGAACCGAAATGTGTGAAAATTACGGGAGATATCGATACCTTCACTAACTTTGTTTGGAACAGCCTTAATGAAGATAATAAGATTTCGCTCTACACTCGCTTTATTGATATAGCAACTGGTAGTGTTGAGGATAGAATTGTTAATAAGAATAAATAAGAAAAGGTGATTATAAATATGAAAGAGCTTGAATTAAAATACGGTTGCAATCCTAACCAAAAGCCGTCAAGAATTTTTATAGAGGGTGACGAGCTTCCTATTGAGGTTTTAAACGGAAAACCAGGTTACATCAACTTTATGGATGCACTGAACGGCTGGCAGCTAGTTAAGGAATTAAAGGCGGCAACAGGACTTCCTGCCGCGACTTCCTTTAAGCACGTTTCACCCGCAGGAGCGGCAGTCGGATTACCTCTTAGTGATGTTCTGAAGAAAATTTACTGGGTAGAGGATTTAGGCGAACTGAGCCCTATTGCAAGTGCGTATGCAAGAGCGAGGGGAGCTGACAGAATGTCGAGCTACGGCGACTTTGTGGCGCTTTCAGACACCTGTGACGTCCCCACAGCGAAAATGCTTGTAAGCCTCGTAAGTGACGGCATAATTGCCCCAGATTATGAACCCGAAGCACTCGAAATCCTTAAGCAGAAGCGTAAGGGTACATATAATGTTGTTAAAATCAACCCTAATTATGTTCCTGAACGAATTGAAAGAAAGCAGATTTACGGTATTACCTTTGAGCAGGGAAGAAACGAGCTAAAGATTGATGAGGATATTCTCAAAGATATTGTTACTAATAATAAGGAAATTCCCGAGGCTTCCAAAATAGACTTGATAATTGCGCTTATTACCTTAAAATACACCCAGTCAAACTCTGTCGCTTATGCTTATGGCGGACAAGCTATCGGTATCGGAGCAGGTCAGCAGTCAAGAATTCACTGTACACGTTTGGCGGGACAAAAGGCGGACAACTGGTATCTTAGACAGGCGCCTAAGGTTATGGGACTGGATTTCTGCGATGGCTTAAAGCCAGCCGATAAGGACAACGCAATCGATTTATACATCGGTGACGAATATATGGATGTGCTTGCAGACGGTACTTGGGAAAGAATATTTAAGACCAAGCCCACCGTTTTCACGAGAGAAGAGAAGCGTGACTGGCTCGACACCATGAGCGGTGTAGCTTTAGGCTCTGATGCGTTTTTCCCATTTGGTGACAATATCGAGCGTGCAAGCAAGAGCGGTGTAAAATACATTGCGCAGCCTGGCGGCTCGGTTCGTGACGATAACGTTATTGACACCTGCAACAAGTATAACATGGCTATGGCATTTACGGGTATACGTTTATTCCATCATTAATACCACGAAAGGATTTAATGTTATAATATGACAATTCTAGTTGTAGGCGGAGGCGGACGTGAACACGCCATTATAACTGCTCTTTCTAAATCGGCGGAGAAACCAGTTCTTCATGCGGCACCTGGTAATGGTGGAATTTCCGCACTTGCTTGCTGTCATGATGTAAAGGCGACCGATACCCACGGCATGATAAAGTTAGCCCGTGAAATCGAAGCTGATTATGTTTTCGTGGCACCCGATGACCCTTTGGTGCTCGGTATGGTAGATGCACTTGAGGAAGCGGGTTTTAAGACCTTTGGTCCTAGAGCAAATGCCGCTATTATTGAAGGTAGCAAGGTGTTCTCAAAAGCACTTATGAAAAAGTATAACATACCGACAGCAGCTTACGAATGTTTTACCGATGCGGAAAAAGCTATTAATTACATAAAAGAGCAAAATTCGTATCCCGCTGTAATAAAGTGCGACGGATTGGCGTTAGGCAAGGGCGCGATTATTGCAAAGGATTTCGAGGAGTCAAAGGAAACGGTAAATTCTATGCTTCTCGATAAAAAATTCGGCGACAGCGGCAAGGAAATCGTTATCGAGGAATTTATGACAGGTCCTGAAGTAACAGTGCTTTGTTTTACTGATGGAAAAACAGTGTCCCCAATGATTTCATCCACCGACCACAAAAGAGCACATGACAATGACGAGGGACTAAATACTGGCGGAATGGGTACAGTTGCGCCAAGCCCTTATTATACAAAGGCACACGAAGCCGAATGTATGGAAAAAATTATACTTCCGACTATTAAGGCAATGGCTACCGAGGGTAGACCGTTCAAGGGCTGTCTCTATTTCGGGCTGATGCTTACTCCAAATGGCATTAGGGTTATCGAGTATAACTGCCGTTTCGGTGACCCCGAGACACAGGTAGTATTACCGCTTTTAAAAACCGACCTTGTGGAGATTATGGAGGCTATTTATGAAGAAAGGCTGGATACACTTAACATAGAGTGGAATTCAGGCTCTGCTGCGTGTGTCGTAATGGCAAGCGGTGGCTATCCCGAGAAGTACAGCACAGGCTACGAAATATACGGCCTATCCGATGTAGGAGAAGGTGTCTTTGTTTATCATGCAGGAACCAGGCTTCAAGATGATAAACTTTGTACTGCTGGCGGACGTGTCCTCGGAGTTACGGGAGTGGGCGAAAGCTTATCGTTTGCAATTAAAAATGCATACACCGCAGTTAGTAAAATATCCTTTGAAAATGCGCATTTTAGGAATGATATAGGGAAAAAAGCTCTTGAATGTGCAAATACTTAAAAGGTTGCAGTTGTTTTGATAAAAATTTCGACAAAAATTATGTTTATTATGACTATTGCACTATTTGCATAAACAGGATATAATTATTATAAGAAAAACTGTATACACGGTTTAAATATGGAGGTTAACATGAAAATTAAAAAAATTCTTTCGGCAGCCCTTGCAGGCATCATGCTTGTATCGGCAATGGCATTACCGATTTCAGCAGGCACAATAACACTTTCACCGGTATCTACAGCTGCGAAGTATGCTCTTAAGGTAAAAGCAAGCGTAAACATCATTAAGCAGACTTATAAATCCGATAGTCGTATTGTTCTTTCAAACAACGCATTAGCGAATACTGTAATGGATGTTACAAGTAATGGTAAAACACTCGGATTTACTGTTAGCGGCGAATCGGGCAAAGCACCGAAATTTAATGGCCAGGAAATAACACAGACCACAATCGGCTTCGGACTCATGTCAACTAAGAATCAGCTAAGAATAGGCGATTGGGAAGATTTTTACTGGGAAGGCTACTTAATGTATTCTGACCTTACCAAGCACCCTGTTAATGATTTAGGTTTAAATCTTTCTTCAATAAGTCTTCCTCTCACAATAGCAATTCCTTATGACGGCGGAAGCGAGACAGTTACACTTCAAAATGTAACAGCAACTGTTGAACCTATAACAGAAACAAAGACCTTCAAGCCAGGTGAAACAATAACAATTAAGAGCTACATAAACAGCGGTAACGGTTTCAAGGTTACCGAGAAGACTGCTTTCAGAACCGCAAGCAACTTTAAGGCAACAATTAAGCTTGATAAGGCTATTACCGGCGAGGCAGAGATTTTTGCTTTAAGCACCAACAATGTAACCACAAATGCAACAGCTATTGGATATAAGGGCGCAACCAGCATCGAATTTCCCTCTATACCCACCGCATACTTCTATGATGCAGTAATGTATAAAGATTACGGCGTTGATACATTGTTTGAGACACTTAAAATATCAGGGCCTTCCGGATATGAATACACAGGCATAACAATTGATTATACCGACGGTAAAACTGATAGCAGCACAACTGTTACACCAGGCACTAACACAGACACTTCTACTGATGATGTTGCTGAAGAAGAATTTACAATAAACTATAGTGCAGTTACCTTAAACGTTGGTAAGAGTTTACAACTCGACACAAACTTTGACGATGTAACATGGAAAACATCAAACAAAGCTAAGGTTCGTGCTTTTACAAACGGCAAGATTACTGCGGTAGCAACAGGTACAGCAACAATCACAGGAACAAATTCAAATAAAGACAAGGTAGTCTGCAAGGTAACAGTTGTTAATTCAGCTACACCTGTAACTAGCCTAAAGTTCTCTGGAACTAGCAAGACAGGCTACACCAAGTGCAGCTACTCATTAGGAACACTCCTCACAGTTAATCCTACAAAGACTACTGATAAGATTACATGGACATCAAGTGATGAAAACATAGCAACCGTTTCATCGGCAGGCAAGGTTAGCGTAATAGGAACAGGTACTATTACAATAACAGCTACAGCTTCGAGCGGCAAGTCTGCTTCGCTTAAGTTAAAGTGCAAGGCTTCTACATTGTCACTTGCTAAGTCTAGTGCTACAATTTCGGTTGGTGATACTGTAAAAATCAGTGCAACAGCTAATCCTTCGAGCTCAAAGATTACCTACGAGTCAGCAAACGAAGGCGTTGCAACAGTAAACAGTTCTGGCACTGTTACAGGCATAAACGCAGGTACAGCAAAAATTATTGTTTCCTCAAACAAGGGACCTCAAAAGACCTTTACTGTAACTGTTAAGTAAATAGAATAACTTAACCCCCGATAATCATTTGTGATTATCGGGGGCTTTGTGTTCTTCGTCATCTTCGGATATAAACAGCTCCTCTGTAATAACCTGCGCTGCTTGTAAATCGTATATTGCTTTTGTTACAGCTTTGAATAGTGATAAATACATTGTTTTGTAATCAGGCATTCTTCTTCCCCTTAGTTTCAAATAATATGAACATTATACAACAATATGGAGTAAAAGTCAATACTTCATTTCGTTGTATGCTATACTTCTAAGGGGTGAATATATGTATAATAGGATACGCGGCTTAAGAGAAGATAATGACTTGACACAGAGTGAAATCAGTAGACTTCTTAATTGTTCACAACAAGCTTATAGCAGTTATGAGCTTGGGAAACGTGAAATACCAATTGATTTTTTACTCATACTCGCAAAATTTTATAAAACCAGTATTGACTATATTGTTGAACTCACAGATGAAAAAAAGCCATATTCAAAAAAATAACCCCCGATAATCATTTGTGATTATCGGGGATTTTTGTGGTTATAACGATTAATACTTATCGTTTTTACTGTTATAGGTTCCGAAACTGTTTATATTTTGTTCCTTGCTTAAGCTACTATTCTTAACAGCCTTATGATTGTGAAGCTTATAATGAGAAATGAAATCTGCAAGCGCATCGGATTGGGTGTGCATTACATTTGAGGCGTTTGCCGCAACCTCCGCACCCTTACTGATTAACCCTACCACTTCGCCGACTTGTCCCACGCCACTTTCAATCTGCTTGATTGCGGTGGTTTGCTCCTGTGACGATGTAGCGATAACATTAAGAATTTTACTGCTCTCCATAATGCCCTGAACGATTTCCTCGAGGGAAGTATTGGTTTCTGAGGCAATTCTTGCACCGAGCTCTGCCTTAGTAATTGAATTGTCGATTAAGCTACCTGTTTCCTTAGCAGCCTCTGCACTCTTGGCTGCAAGGCTTCTAACCTCGTCGGCAACGACCGCAAAGCCCTTACCGTGCTCTCCTGCACGAGCTGCCTCAACCGCAGCGTTAAGTGCAAGGATATTCGTCTGGAATGCTATATCATCGATTACCTTGATAACCTTACCGATTGATGCGCTTGCATCGTTGATTTCTTTTACGGCATCCATCATCTGTTGCATTTGAATTGAACCCTTTTCGGCGTTCTGCTTGATTGTGTTGCCGAACTGAGCAGCATTTTCAGCCATGCTGGTGTTTTCGCCAGTTTTAACAGCAACCTCACCGATTTGCCGTGTTAATGACGACACTGCTTCGGTCTGTTCTGTCGCCGCTTGCGCCAGCTGCATAGAGTTTCCTGCAATATCGCCTGCACTTACTGCAACCTCATGCGAAATATTTGTAATCTCAACGAAGGTCTCGTTTAGGTTTGATATCATGGTGTTAAGGGCATTACCCATAACATCAGTGCTTGAAGCCAAGCTAACCTCGAAGTCAAGATTTTTAGAAGCAACATAATTAAGGTCATTACCCACAGTTGTAAGATGAGCTAGCAAGTGCTTGAAAGCAAGAGCACATTGTCCGATTTCGTCTCTAGCTGTCGCGTCATATTCGAGATTTTTAAGAGTTTCTTCAGTGAAATTATAATCACCTGTCTCGCCTACCCTCACGACAATATCCTTAATACGGTTTAGCGGACGGTTAATGCCTCTAGCTATAACAAAGCCGAGTATTACGCTGAAAATTACCACCAGGAATGTAAAGATAATAAATATTAAGGTAGCACTTGATTCAATGGCGTTACCTTGCTCGGTAATCTTATCAGAGTTGGTTTTATACAAATCCGTTATTTCAGTCAGTAAAGAGATTGTTTTAGTAACATTAGGCGCAATCTCGTTTTGGAAAATTTCCGCTGCGCTCTCATAATCTCCTGCCTTTATGAAGTTTACTATATCACCTGCACGTTTATGGATATAATCATGCGGCTCATCGAGCTGTGCAATTTTATTTAAGATATTGGTATCGGTGGTTGTCAAAACATACTCGCTCTTTTTCCACTTGCCGAGCGAACAGGCGGTGGAGTCAAGTGAGCCTGTAAACTCTGTTTTCATAAAAACAGCATTTGATAAGTTAATATACCACTGATAATGCGCAGCGGCAACATCATTTGCACTGGAGCTTGCATCATGGATAAGTACCATTTCATTGGTGCTTTCGTCTATCTGTCTGAAACTTACTATGCCGATGGTTGCAAGTACCACGGTCATAATAACAATCAAACCAAAGCCAGAGACCATCTTCAACATTACTTTTAAGTTACGCATGTTTATCCTCCCAAAAATCAAAACAAAGTCATTTATAGTTATAGCTGACTTTAGTATATAATTCTTAAAATGAAAAGTCAATAAACAAATTGTAAACTTTTACAATTAAAAGCATTATGCGAGCTTTTACTACGCATAATGCTTTCTTTTTAACTATTTACAGTTGGTAGACTTGAGAGGTTGTTACCTTGATTTCCGTCGGGAATTGACTTAAGATACTCGCTGCCCTTGCGTTTCGATATGCCCACACCTCCGATGTCGCCTTGCCTTGCCATTTGTATTGCCGCAGTTTTATCAACAAGCTGTCCGTCAGAAAGCTTATAACCCACAATATGACCGCTGCTTTTCTGTAAAGCTACTATCTGCTTTGCATCAGGCTTTGCGGTGGGAACTTCACTTAAGGACTGCATTGGTAAGTTGTTGTTCATTTTTATATACCCCTTTCCTTTTTTATTCCTATTTTTATTATAACAAAGGTGAGTTTTAATATTCATATTTTATTCTTGAAAAATATAGCAAGGAAATTTATTTGTTATCGGGTTTCTTTTGTCATAATTGAAAATTCTTGTTTTACCGTCAAAATCGAAAATTTCAGCTCTGATATTATCTCCCTTGGTTTTTAAGGTACATTCAAGCTTTTTATCACGGTTTATTGCTATACCTGCGGGTAATATCCCTTTTGAATCAAAGGAAAGGCAGTCGAGCTTTATATAATGCGCTGCTTCGGTTTCGTCGAAAAATCGGAGTAAAAAAGTGTATAAAAGCGTGTACGTGTTCTTTAAAGACAGCTTCATATTAATTTTTGCTTCTGAAAATTCCGCAAGCTTTTCGAAAAAGTAATAGCCGCTCTTAAAATATTTTTCTACCGCAAAGCTTATCGTTTCCCGTGCCATACCCGTGTTGTAATACTTATCTATCAAGCTTTCGATTTTTCCAAGCTTAATAATTTCATCTGCAGACAAAAACTCGTTTTGAAAAACTTCATACGGAGGATAAGCATTATAAATATAGCTGTATTTATCAGCATTTTTACGAATTTCAGAGCCTTTTAAAAGCTTTAGGAAGCCAAGCTGGAGCATATTTGTGTTCAAAGCAAGGCACATGTCTACGCCTACCGTAAAGCTTTCCATATTCTCGAACGGAAGCCCAGCTATCAGATCTATATGAATGTGGCAGTTACCGAACTTAACAAGCTTTTTTATATTATCAAGAACCTTATCTAAATCGGTTTTCCTATTCACGGCACAAAGTGAATTGTCGTTCAGCGATTGAATTCCGATTTCGAATTGTACTCGCTTAACAGGCATAGCGGCTATAATACCCAGCATTTTCTCGTCAAATAAATCCCCCGCCGCTTCAAAATGAAAGGTTGTCTCGGTATCCATATTTTTAATGAAATTCAAGATTTCGTTTGCCCTCTTTTTATTTGCATTAAATGTACGGTCAACGAACTTAACACAGCCGATTTTCTTATTTGAAAAAAGCATAAGGTCGTGAAAAACCTGTTCTAACGGCAAATAATCAACCCCCTCAGTAAGTGAGGAAAGGCAGTAGCTGCACGAAAAGGGGCAACCACGTGAGCTTTCGTAATAAACTAGCTGTCCCGGCTCAAGTGTATCAAAAAAATTCGCCGTGTATGGTGTAGGGAGCTTACTCAAATCTATTTGCTGCCCCGAAATAATACGCTCCGTCGGTCTGTTTCCGCTCCCAATATTCTCCACAAGCTCGGTGAAAGAAGCCTCACCTGTGCCTTTTATTATATAATCGGCAAAAGGGAATATCATAATATCAGTTTCGAAAGAAACCTCGGGCCCACCTAAAATTATAATCAGCTCAGGCATTAGTTTTTTAAGCATTTCAGCGATTTTTATGACCTGCTCTATATTCCAGATATAGCAAGAAAATCCGATAATATCAGGCTTTTCCTGATACAATGAGTCCTTAATGTAAGAAAGCCTGTCATTAATCGTAAATTCACGGACTAATATATCAATGTCATTTACTCTTTCTTCGGCATACGCTTTCAGACACCATACAGATAATGTCTTGTGAAGCTGCTTAGCTGAAAGTGCAGTTAAAATTATTTTCTTTTTCATTATATCACCATTTTAAATATGGGGTGGTTGCTTTTCTTGCCCGAGGCAAGGTGGCAACCACCCCTATTTTTTATTTTTTCAGCATATCAGGCTTATTACGAACCTTGATATGAATGTCACGAAGCTGCTGTTCGTTTACCTCTGTCGGAGCACCTAGCAGTAAATCCTGTGCATTACTTGTCAGCGGGAACGCTATAACCTCACGAATGCTTTCTTCACCCAGCATAAGCATTAGGATACGGTCGATACCGTAAGCCATGCCCGCATGGGGAGGTGCGCCGTATTTAAAGGCGTTGTATAGTGCACCAAATCGCTCCTTAACATCGTCCTCGGTGTAGCCTGCGATTTCGAAAGCCTTTATCATTACATCGATATCATGGTTTCTAACTGCACCAGAAGCCGACTCAACACCATTAATAACTACGTCGTACTGGTAAGCCATAACGTCATATGGGTTAGAGCCATTCAGTGCCTCAAGTCCGCCCTGCGGCATTGAGAAAGGGTTGTGAGAGAACATAGGCTTGCCAGTTTCCTCGTCCTCCTCAAACATCGGGAAGTCATATATCCAGCATATTTCAAAACGGTCGTCCTTTATAAGCTCCATACGCTTTGCGACTTCGTTTCTGATAAGTCCTGCGAATTTTTCAGCGTTTCTCTTGCTGTCGGCGATAAAATACAGCACATCGCCTTTTTCAAGCCCCGCTCTTGTTTTAAGCTCGGTACGGCTTTCATCTGTGAGAAACTTGTCAATCGGTCCGAGGAAGCTCATGTCCTCGTCAACTTTAACATATCCTAGCCCCTTCATGCCAATTTCAAGTGCATAATCCTCCATGCTCTTGAAAAAGGTTTTAGACATACTGCCCATATTAGGTACTCTGATACCCCTGACGGTTTTGTTAGCGAAGGGCTTAAAATCGCTGTTTACAAATAAATCGGATAATTCTATTATGAAAAGCGGATTTCTTAAGTCGGGTTTATCTGAACCATATTTAAGCATTGCATCGGAATACTTAATCCTTGGGAAGGGGGCTTTTGTCGCGGGTTTCTTTCCAAATTTTTCCATTACCTCAGAAAGAACCTTCTCACCTGCACGGAACACATCTTCCTGTGTTGCAAACGAAAGCTCCATATCGAGCTGATAGAATTCACCAGGGGTGCGGTCGGCTCTCGCATCTTCGTCACGGAAGCAGGGCGCAAGCTGGAAATATTTATCAAAGCCGCTTATCATGTATAGCTGCTTAAAAATCTGTGGTGCTTGGGGGAGAGCGTAAAATCTGCCGTGGTGCTTTCTGCTTGGTATCAGATAATCACGAGCACCCTCAGGCGATGATGTGGACAAAATCGGTGTCTGAAGCTCTAAAAAGCCCATATCTCCCATAACCTTACGCATATAGCTCATAACCTCGGAGCGGAACACGATAGCATCATGAACGTTCTTATTCCTTAAATCGAGAAATCTGTATTTTAAACGTAAATCCTCGTTGGTTTCCTTGGAGCTCGTAACCTCAAAGGGGAGGCTCTCGGTAACCTTGCCTAAAATAGTCAAATCCTCGGCTACAACCTCGATTGTTCCAGTTGCGATACGTTTATTTATGGTATCCTCGGCACGCTTAACGAGTTTACCGCCTATTGAAACTGTACATTCACGGGTTACACCCTCGATAAGCTTCTCATTTTGCTGCAAGGTCACTTGAATGATACCAAAATGGTCTCTTATATCAAGGAACATGATACCGCCATGGTCTCTGATGTTCTCCACCCAGCCGCTTACTCTGACAGCCTCGCCAATGTTATTTTCAGACAGCATCTCAACGGTATGGGTCCTATACTCGTTTGGCATAAACATATTTTTGTCCACCTTAATCTTTCCTTAAATTTATCTAAAATTTACTTATGAATTTAACTTTTGTTCTAAAACGTTCTTTATTACTGCGGGGGTTGCAGCACCCTTTAGTGCTTTATTAGCTTGCCCCATTAGGAAGCCTATTACCTTTTGTTCGCCGTTTTTGTACTGTTCGAGTGCTTTAGGATTGTCGGCTAGAATTTTATCAATTGTCGCTTCGACAAGCGATAAATCCTCTTTAATCCAGAGTCCTTGCTCGTTGCAGATTTGCTCTGCGGTTTTCTTAGTTTCAAGCATTTCGCGGAGAACGTCCTTTAGGTGTGAGCGGCTGATTTTATCAGTATAACCAATTTCGACAAGTCTTCCGAAATCTGCCGCCGTGAAAGGTAAGGTCTCTAAATTCGCTTCACCTAAATTTATACGCCGCATTAGCTCGGAAATAATAAAGGACGAAATAGCCTTCGGGTTGTAATAGACACTTACTGCACCGTCAAAAAAGTCGCTTAATCGCTTATCGTTTATGATTATCTCAGCGTCTTTTACGGCGATATTATATTCCTCGGTGTATTTTCTGAGCCTCTCCTCAGGGAGAACTGGAAGTGTTCTACGAACGGCTTCGATTTCTTCCTCGGTGATTACGAGCGGCGGTATATCAAAGGTTTGATAATATCTGTAATCCTGTGCGTTTTCCTTGGTACGCATTGCGGTAGTTTCGCCTGTGGCATCGTTAAAACGTCTGGTTTCCTGATATAATGTTTCACCTAACTCGATAGCCTCGGTGTGTCTGTATATTTCGTATTCAATCGCACGGACAATTGAACGGATAGAATTGACATTCTTGATTTCGGAGCGTACGCCCAGCTTTTCGGCATCGGGTGGTGCTAACGAAATATTTATATCGCAGCGAAGGGAGCCTTGTTCCATTTTTCCGTCGCAAATTTCGGTATACTGATATAATTGCCTAATCTTCTCGACGAATGCTACAACTTCGTCCGCTGAATGAAAATCGGGTTCAGTTACAAGCTCAATTAGGGGGATACTGGTACGGTTATAATCAGCAAGACTCGACCTCGAGCTTTCGTCATGGACAAGCTTGCCTGCATCCTCCTCAAGATGAATACGGTTGATACGGATTGCTTTATCCTCGCCGTTCACCTTTATAACCACCTTTCCGTTTACGCATATAGGATGCGCAAGCTGGGTGGTCTGAAATGCATTCGGCAGGTCGGGATAGAAATAATGCTTTCTGTCCCAGGTGTTGAATTTAGAAATTTCGCAGCCAGTTATAAAGCCCGCTTTCATGCTAAATTCGATTGCTTTTTTATTAAGTGCAGGGAGTGTTCCGGGAAAGCCTGAGCAGCCAGGGCAGCAGTTAGCATTAGGGTCTGCGCCGAATTCCGTGGAGCAGGTGCAAAAAAGCTTTGATGCTGTTCTAAGCTCTGCGTGCATCTCAAGCCCTATTGTGGGTGTTAATTTCATATTGAATTTCCCCCCTCAAAGTAATCTGCGAGCATAATAATTGTTTCATCATCGAAACGCTTACCTGTTATCGACATTCCGACAAAATCGCCGCCAATTTTACCGCAGGTGGTGGAAATTACAGGCAGCATCGCAATATTTGCACTGACCGACATAGCTTCAGAAGCGAGTCTGTCTTTATCAGAAGTAAAGCCGTTTTTATCAGAAAGGCTTCTGATAGTGGGGGTTAATATCACATCGGCTGTTTCGAAAATCTTGTTATAATCCTTAACGATTTCTTGTCTTACTGCATGAGCCTTGATGAAATAATCGTCGTAATAGGTATGCGAAAGGCAGAGATTTCCGAACATAATCCTTTTCTTAACTTCGTCTCCGAAGCCGCCCGTTCTCGAGCTGATAATACGTTCGTCGTAGTTTTTACCCTCGCCGCGAAGCCCATATTTAATACCGTCAAATTTTCCCATATTTGAGGAAATTTCGGCACTTGAGATGATATAGTAGCAAGCACTGGCGTATTTTAAGCTGGGGAGCGAGGCTTCCACGATAATGGCACCTGCTTTCTTAAAAGCTTCTGCCGCTTCCATTACGCAGGACTTAATATTATCATCTGTAATCTCAAAGAATTCCTTTGGTAAAGCTATTCTTAACCCTTTTATATCCGAGCCGATTTTTGAAGTGAAATCGGTTTTTTTAGCCTTTGCTGTATTTACGTCTGTCTTGTCATATTCGGAAAGACACGAAAGCACGATAGCGGCATCACGAGCCGATGAGGCAGTAATACTGGCTTCTCCGAACGAGGTTGAAGCGGCAACAATACCTGTCCCCGAAATTCGCCCAAAGCTAGGCTTTAAGCCTGTTACACCTGCAAAGGAGGCTGACTGTCTAATTCCACCGCCGAAGTCTACACCTACCGCATACGGCACAACGTCTGCAGCAACCGCACTTGCACCGCCGAATGCATTAGCATTGTCGCCCATTCCGAATTCATTGATAGATGCTTTTCCTAAAAGCACTGCGCCCATTCCTTTCAGCTTTTCCCAGATAAAGGAGTTGTAGGGGGGAATAAAGCCGTCAAGCATTTTTGAATTACAGCTAGTTGTTATATCATCGGTTAATATATTGTCACCTAAAAGCATTGGTATACCCGTTAAAGGTGTGCTGGTTTTATTAAGTATCATCTTTTCGGCGGTGCTTATATTATTCTCCGCCTCGTTTTCAGTGAAAAGGCATATAGAATTATCGCTTTGCTTTTTTGCTTTATCGAGATATTCGTTATAAAGCTCTCTGACACTGGTTTTGCTTGAGTTTATTGAGAGTTTTGACATATATTTACAGCTTCCTTTCAAAAAATCTGTTTCTTAATCCATAAGCTTCGGAACTACATAGTAATTATCGATAGCTTCGGTGTTCTGCATCAGTTTTTCGGTAGGGAAGGGTTCGCTTAGAGTATCCTCACGCAAATCTGATAGCGTAACAGAATTATTATCAGCCATATCATCGTAGCTGCCTGTAAACTGCTTTAATATACCAGTGATAGCAAGCATTTCGTCAAGTATGACAGTCATATTGCTTTCTTCCTCGACGGAAAAAGCTATTTTCGACATTTCGCATACATCGGAAAACAATTTCTTGTCCATATTATCGGTTGCCTTTCATCTATAATTAATGTTAAATTATTCCACTTTAACCTATATATTATACTATAAAAACGCTTGTTTTGCAAGTAAAACTGCTAAAATATTTTAGAATGAGCGTCCTCCGCCACCGTGTGTGCCTCCGCCGCTTGAGGTATGAGTGGAGCTTCCCCCACCGCCGCCACCACCACCACTGTCGGTATTAATACGGGTTTTGGTGACGTATCGCTTAATAAATGTATCGCTTTTCTGATGGTATCTGACAGAGCTTTTATTGAGATACTGAACGGCTCTCTTAGCACGTTTTACCTTATAATTAGAAACGGAAACCAGCACAATTATTCCGCTGATGATTAATGCGATAATTCCGCCACAGGCAGCACCCGATAACATATCGCCTTTATAAAAAACCCCGAAAAGAAAGTCTCCGTCGTCGTAATAATCATACCTGTTGTAATAATCATAATCGCCTGTTTCGGTGTCGTAGTTGTACTGATTAGACGGAATTCCAAGATCTCCATAATGCTTTACACGGTTAGAAAATCTTGTTCCCACATTATAATAATCGCCGCTTTTCATCTGGTCGTAGATATAATCGAGAATATCCTCAATTCTATCGTCCGTTAAATATCTGATTGCAATTCCCGAGGTAGAAACGTAATAATAACGAGGAGAAAATGATATAAGGAGCATAACGCCGTCGGTATCTATTCCAAACTCGTTCTCATAATAAACATCGACGTAATCAACCATGTCAGCGTTAGTATTGCCGCCGCTATTATCATCGGCAATAAGCATTGAGACATAAAAGCCAACCTCGTTTTCGGTTTCGAGTAGTATTTCGTTTAAGCTTTCAGCTTCATCCTCGGTAAATAGTCCATAATCGTCGAAAAGCCGCTGCTCGTTATCATAAAAAACACCCTCCGCTCCTGAAGCAATCATGGTTAAAGCGATGAAAAGCAGTATTAATACAGGTCTTAGCTTATGTGCCATAATAAACCTCCCAAAATTGTTCCGATTAAGCCGCCGCCAAGAAGCGAAAGACCTATTGTAGCAAGCACTTTTGCCGCCGAAACAGGCAGGCTGCCAGCAAATTTACCAGTTTGACCGTTTATCGCAAAATTATATAGCTTATCTTTATATTTATATGCGAGGAACCAAACGGGGAAAAGCGTATGCTGCCAGCTTATTCCCTGTACATCGATGGTGTTTTGCTTTATAACAACACTGCTGTAGCCCGTAATGGATGCTTGCATGGTGTCAGTTGCAGTGGTGTTTGCTCTATCTCGTATTCTGGGGTATACCTGTTCCTTTTCGACATCATATTTTTCAGCCATGTAGCCTGCCAGATATGACATCTTAAAGCCCTTCATTTCGCCATATTCAAACGGTTCAATACATTCCATCAGAATATCATCGGCTTTTGACGAAGCATCGGCTGGTATCCCATCGAAACACATGTCGCCCGAACGGATTGCAACATATTCCTCGGTTTCGGTATATCTATAATCCCCCGAGGTCCACGAACGGACATTAGTGCATTTAGCACTGATACGCCCGCCTACTGTACAGTTTGCCAGCCAGTATGGTATGTAAACAGCGGTAATTTCAGATAAAGCCGCCTCGGACTTAAACTCGGTCGGAGCAAAGAATTTTCCCTTGCAAAATGCATTGAAGCCTTTTTCGGCTTCTTCCCTTGTTACCTTGAAGGGTATTGTTTTTGCGGGTCTGTATTCACCCGATAACCGTCCAGTCAAAATTACAGGTGAGTGGCAATAAAAACACTTTGTTGCAGAGGTGGTGGCTTCGGTTACGACTGCGGCACCACAGCCCGGACAGTTGTAGAGAGCATTATACTCAGCAAACTCCGCTTCGTCCTCAAGCATCTCTTTTGTTTTTTCCGGTTCCTTGGTGTCAAGGGGGTGGTATTCGTTCTCGGGGTAAATTTCTGCAAGCTGTTCGCTTGAAAAGCCACTGTCGCAGTATTTACAGCTGAAATTCTGCTCACCAGCGTTGAACTCCAGATTAGCACCGCAGTTCGGGCATTTATATTGTACTACCTCCATGCATTTATCCTTTCACTATTGGTTTTTTTCACATTAAATTATAGCAAATAAATTTATTCTGGTCAAGTATTTACAAAAAGAAGTATCTGTGTTAAAATATATAGTATATTTAGTGTTTTTTATTACGAAAGGGTAAGGTTATCTTGATGAAATTTAAACATAGATTATTAAGCTTTTTTTTGGTGCTTTCACTTTGCTTCAGTTTTCAGACTGTTATTTCATACGCAGTGGACGGTGAGGGTGACGAACTTATAGAAGATGATGATTATGACGAAGCCGAGGAATGGACAGGCGATGATGATGATGACCCTGATGACACCTTGCCTGATGATGACGATGACCTCGAAGGTGATGATGACGCCTTACCCGAGGAGTCAGATGAAACCGAGGAAACGGGTGACGACATAGTTCCCGAGGATACGACGACTGAAGCAACAACCACAACAACAGCAGCAACAACCACTCCCACCCCGACGACGGCGGCAACCACAACACCTGCCGCTACTCCTGCTCCGACAACTGCGGCAACCACTCCAGCTCCGACAGCACCTCCCGAAACCTCACCACCAGAGACTGAAACCACCCCCGAAACTTCGCCGATGGAAACCACATCTGAGGAAACCGCAGAGGACACAGCCGCTGCGGGTATAATAGACACTGACGATATGGATATTTCAGGTGATGTGGTAGTGCCGGAGCTTGATATGCTGCCAGCCCAGGACGGTGAACCAACTGTACTTATTGTTATTTTAGTTGTTATGTTTATTGCGGTTATAGTGTGTATTCCTTTTGCTGTTATTTATTACAGGAAGAAAAAGATTTATCAGTATTAATATTAATTTTTAAAGGGACTGCCGTTTTTGGCAGTCCCTTTCAAGCTCAAGACAAATTAAATATATTTTTACGGCAATTTATTTACCGCAAAAATACTCTCAATATGGTGCCTTCGGCACCATATCCACGTCATCAACCTCTTTACATAATTTTAGTGTTGTTTATCATGAGCTGAAAGCTTGTTCCGATGGCTTCTGCTGCGTTTTTACACAGCTTCATTCTGTCGAGGAAGATTTCGAAATAATCCATAATCGAGCTAAATTCAGGGTCAATAATAAGGTCAAGTATAAGCTTTGAATTATCATCATTAAAATAATATCTCGACTCAACACATGCATAATTTACTCTATCGTGAACGTCCTGTACAAAGCCTTTTTTTATCCTCTCGCTTAGATCCTTTCCGTCTATAGGTAGTCTCACACGGGAGCGACGGACATCCATTTTGTCTGCAAGGATTAAAGCGGCGGCTATCGGATTTACGGGCATTGCGGTTTTTTCGTCGTGGTTGCCGATTGCCGAGATTATTGTTGCGATTTCTTCGGCGGGCATTGCCATGGTGTCGAGAAGCCGAAATGCCATTACAGCGCCAGTTTGAGCATGGTCGGTACGGTTTACGACGTTCCCGATATCATGCATATAGGCGGCGATTTGCGCAAGCTCACATTCTCTCTCGCTGTAACCGAGTGTATGAAGAATAGAATATGCAGTCTCGGCTGCGCGTTCAACATGTGCATTCGAATGTTCGGTGTAGCCGATAGATTCAAGTGCCGCATCTGCATAATTAATATATGTCTGCACGTCTTTATTTTGCTTAATGTAATGATAGGTTATATTACTCATAATTAGCTCCGTTTGTGAAATCTTTTAGAGGGGTGTGTACACACGCGGGCGAACACTGTTTGCCTCTACCATATTAACATAAATTTTAATAAATATCAAGTTGACTTTTTTTTATTATGGTGTTACAATAAAGGCTGAAATTGAAATATTAATAGAAGGGAATGGGTAATCTATGGCTATTTTAGTAACTGGCGGTGCTGGTTTTATCGGCTCGCATACCTGCGTAGAGCTTTTAAATTCGGGCGAGGAGGTTATTGTAGTTGATAATTATTACAACTCAAAGCCCGATGCGGTACAAGCAGTCCAAAAAATCACAGGAAAAACATTGAAATTTTACGAAAACGATATTTGTGACAAGAAAGCACTCCAAAAGATTTTCAGAGAGAACGATATTGATTGTGTTATCCACTTTGCAGGCTACAAGGCGGTTGCCGAAAGTGTGCTTAATCCATTGATGTATTATCAGAATAATGTAACAGGCACTTGTATTCTCCTTGAGGTGATGAAGGAGTTTAATTGCAAGAAGCTAGTATTCAGCTCGTCTGCAACGGTGTACGGAATACCGAAAACGGTTCCGATAACAGAGGATTTTCCTATTAGTGCAATTAATCCATATGGGAATACTAAGCTCATCATTGAAGAAATATGCAGAGATTTATACGCTTCTGACGACAGCTGGAGTATTGCATTACTCAGATATTTTAACCCGATAGGTGCTCATGAAAGCGGACTTATCGGAGAGGCACCGAACGGTATACCGAACAATCTTATGCCGATTATACTGCGTGTCGCTACAGGAAAAGCGCCAAATCTGAGCGTATACGGCAATGATTATCCTACCCCCGATGGTACTGGTGTCAGAGATTATCTCCATGTGGTTGACCTCGCTCTCGGTCATGTGGCAGCCATAAGGTTTGTAAGAGAAAACAACGGCTGTGAAGCCATTAACCTAGGCACAGGCAAGGGTTACTCGGTGCTTGATATAATCAATACCTTTGAAAGAGTAAATAATCTTAAAATCCCGTATGTAATCACTGACCGCCGCCCTGGAGATGCCGCTGAAAGCTATTCAAATCCCCAAAAAGCCAAGACCGTGCTCGGCTGGACGGCTGAAAAAAATCTTGAGCAAATGTGTAAGGATGCATGGAATTTTGCGAAATAATATTTAATATTATCAAATAAATGCTGCCCTGCTTTTTTAAAAGCGGGGCAGCATTTCTGTTATTCAATTGTTAATATACTATGTAAGTTAGCAGCCGAAGCCGAACATCTTGCAAAGCATCTTAAAGAGATTAGCACAATTTCCGCCGAAACAGTTCATACTAATACCATCCTTTCTCAATGTGCGTTTTTTACATTTAATAAAACACACCTGATAGATTTCCTCCCGGGATGACTTTATTATAGCATGACTTTTAATTAATTTCAATGCAAATAATATGGAAAAACAACTATTATTTACCTTGTAAAAATTTATCAATAGACTCGGCGGCTTGTTTCCCTGCGCCCATTGCGAGGATTACTGTTGCTGCGCCTGTTACGGCGTCTCCGCCAGCGTAAATACCTTCTCTGGTCGTCCGCATGGTCGTTTCGTCAACGATTATGCAGCCCCGCTTATTGGCTTCAAGACCCTCTGTGGTAGTACGGATAAGCGGATTTGGGGAGGTGCCTATTGCTATTATTACTATATCTGTGGCTAGAACAAAATTGCTGTCCTTGATTTTAACAGGACTCCTTCTGCCGCTTGTATCGGGTTCTCCAAGCTCCATGTTGACACATTCTATACCTATAACAGCACCCTTTTCGTTACCAAGTATTCTTAGCGGATTTGTAAGGCATTTGAAAATTATTCCTTCCTCCTCGGCGTGGTGGACCTCCTCCTTGCGGGCTGGCATTTCCTCCATTCCTCGTCTATATATAAGGTATACCTCGTCAGCACCCAGTCTTTTCGCTGAACGTGCAGCATCCATTGCGACGTTTCCGCCACCGACAACTGCCACTCGTGTTCCTTTACGAATAGGGGTGTCGTATTTCTCGTTATATGCCTTCATGAGATTAATTCGGGTAAGATATTCATTTGCACTGTAGACTCCGACAAGTGCCTCGCCTTCGATGCCCATAAAGGACGGTAATCCAGCTCCTGAGCCTATGAAGCAGGCCTTGTAGCCCATTTCGAGAAGCTCGTCAATAGAAAGCACCTTACCTATTACCATGTTAAGCTCGATTTTAACCCCAAGCTTTTTTAAATTATCAATTTCTTTCTTAACTATTTCCTTTGGAAGCCTAAATTCAGGTATGCCGTATACCAAAACACCGCCCGCTGTATGGAAGGCTTCGAAAATCGTAACCTCGTATCCAAGCATCGCAAGGCTTCCAGCGCAGGTAAGTCCAGCAGGTCCTGCCCCGATAACAGCGACCTTAATGCCATTTGATTTAATTTCAGGGGTTTCTGAGTTTGCCTCTGCGTTTTGCAAGTGATAATCTGCGCAAAATCTTTCAAGCCGTCCGATAGCGACCGATTCACCCTTGAGTCCCCGAACACATTTACCCTCACATTGGTTTTCCTGTGGACAGACACGTCCACAGACAGCGGGAAGTGCGTTGGTTTCGCTGATTTTTCGGTATGCCTCCTCAAATTTCTCCTCTGCTACTAGCGAAATAAATTCGGGAATTTGAACTCCAACAGGGCAACCAGCTACGCAAGGTCTGTTCTTACAGCCGAGGCAGCGAGTGGCTTCCTCTACTGCCATTTCGGCAGTAAATCCGAGGGAAACCTCGTCGAAATTCTTGTTTCTGATATCCGCCGCTTGCTCTGGCATCTGAACCTTTTTCGGACTCATATTCTTCATATATTCGTTATTCCTCCTAAAAAATTAGCTTTTAAATAAATTGCAATCGTCCTTCCGATGCTTTTCTGTTTCGGAATAAGCACTGTTTCTGAGCATAAGCTCATCGAAGTCCACCTTGTGTCCGTCAAATTCCGGACCATCAACACAGGCGAACTTAATAACTCCGCCTACGCTTACACGACAGCAGCCGCACATTCCCGTGCCGTCTATCATAATGGGGTTTAATGAAACCAAGGTTTTGATACCGTATTCGGCGGTTAACCTTGAGACGAATTTCATCATAGGAATAGGGCCTATCGCAATAACTAAATCATATCTTTCACCGTTATCAATAAGCTCTTTAAGCTTGTCCGTTACAAAGCCCTTGACACCATAGCTGCCGTCGTCCGTGGTGATATAGAGATTGTCAGACACTGAGCGGAATTCGTCCTCGAGGATTACAATGTCCTTACTTCTAAACCCTGCTATTATATCTACTCTTGTGCCTTTCTGGGCTAATGCTTTAGCCGAAGGGTAAGCAATTGCACCGCCGACACCTCCGCCTATAACAGCTACCGATTTGTAACCATCAAGCTTCGATGGAACGCCGAGAGGTCCAGTAAAATCAAGGAGCGACTCACCTTCGTTTAGCTTTGCAAGATTAATTGTGGTCTGCCCCAGAAGCTGGAATATAATAGTAATAGTGCCTGTTTTTTTGTCTGAATTTGCTATTGTAAGCGGAATACGTTCACCCTGTTCGTCTATACGTAGGATAATAAACTGACCTGCAAGAGCTTTTTCGGCAATCAGTGGGGCATATATTTCCATTAGAACCACCGAGGAATTTAACTCACGGCGTTTTATTATTTTATACATTTTTTGGACCATCTCATTCTATTATAATAAGTTTATTATACCATAGGCACACGTTTCAAGGCATCTTTGTACGTCTCGCTTGTGTGCCTATCTCATAAACCTAAAGGTTTATGAGTCACGTAGTTATTATACCATAGGCACACGTTTCAAGGCATCTTTGTACGTCCCGCTTGTGTGCCTATCTCATAAACCTAAAGGTTTATGAGCCACGTAGTTATTATAACATATAACTCGTCTGTAAGCAACAAAGTTGAATATTTTTTTATTGGATTTTATGACAAAATTATCTCAAATCTATTACAAAAAATTAATTAAGTTCTATAATTTAGGTAAATTATAACTTAAATTACCAATTCTTTGTTTATATTTAACATATTCGTTTTAGCTTTTTTAAACAAAATACCATTGACAAGAAGCCTATTAAATGATAAAATTACTATGTAATATATAGAATTCACAAATTTGATTAAAGAATTTATATGGAGGAAATTTCATGAAAAAAAGTTTTAAGTCAATAATCGCTTCTGTCTTAACTTTATCTCTGGTGTTTTCGATGACTGCCTGCGGAGAAAGCGAGGGTGACGGAGAAGGAACAACAGCCAGCACAACCCCCGAGCTTGTTACCCTAGATACAGATGTGGGAGTACAGGATGCAGTCGGAAATATCGCCGATGATGTAAAAGACGCTACGTTAAATGTAACCAAGAAGCTTAAATGGTTGTCGTGGTATCCTATCGATGAGACCTCACCGACAATAGAGCTGTTTAAAACTATCTACGGAACCCCCGAGATGGGTGATGCTTCGTATGGTGATTTTGCGGATATGGTAGTAGCTTACGATTACGTTGCCTACGCAGACCGTTATACAAAGCTTGCGACACTGGTTCAAGCAGGTGACTCACCTGATTTGTTCCCGTTCGAAATTCAGAACTTCCCTTACAGCGTATACCAAAATCTATTCCAGAGTATTGATGGAATAATTGATACAAACTCCGAGGAGTGGAGCGACACCCGTAACGTTATGGATTTATTTATGTGGGGTGGAAAAAACTGGTGTGCTATTGCTACGGTTGGCACATTCAGCTTATTATGGTACAGAAGGAGTGTAATGGAGGAAGCAGGACTTACCGACCCTTATGTGCTTTACAACAACGGTGAATGGACATGGGATAAGTTCCTAGAATACTGTAAAACCTTCTCTGACCCCGAGTCAGGCAAGTTCTGTCTAGATGGCTGGAACCCCGAGAACTCGTTTATAGGAACTACTGGTACTCCCCTTGTTGCAATTACAGACGGAAAGCTCCAGAATAATCTTTATAACGCGAACGTCGAGAGAGCTATGGATATGATTTCAACTCTTTGTACTCAGAACTACCGTTACCCCCGCCATGAGTTGAATAATCATAACGTAAATCTTATGGCATTTATAAATGGCGACACACTATTTTATGATGACGGCAGATGGGCTTTTGAGACAGCAAGAACAGGCTGGGCTGCTGCAAGAGACAAGTTCCAGTGGGATGCTGACGAAGTGTTCTTTGTTCCTTTCCCTAGGGACCCTAACTCCGACACATATTATCAGATGCAAAAGCAAGATGCATTTATGTTAGTAGCAGGTTCACAGAATATTGACGGCTTTAAGGCATTCATGGCATGTGATATTGCCTGCACGAAAAATGCCGATGTAAAAGCAGCCGCACGCGCAAAAGCACAGAAGGATTACGGCTGGACTGATGAAGCTTTAGATTTCTTAGACAGAATAATTAGTGAAACATCACCTGTATTTGACTTCAAAAATGGTATAGGCGAGGATATCGCAGGAACAAGCTCAGCAGCGACACCTATTGAAGCACTCACAAAGGGGCCATATGTAACAGGTGAAAAATCCTACACAATGCTTCGTGCCGAGAATGAGGGCGTAATCACGGAGAGAATTAATACCTTAAATTCATCGTTATCATAAATTCTATAAATTTGAAAACAACCCGTTCGTCGGGTTGTTTTTTTATGTGTTTTGTGGTAGAATAACTAATAATAAGTGGAAATGGCGGTATAAAATGAAAAAACATCTTGAAATAGCAAGGTTTACCAAAACACAAGGTTTAAAGGGTGAAATCAGAGCAGAATATTATGCCGATGACCCCGAAGAAATAGGTGACTTCGAGACACTTTATCTCGGCAAGGAAAAAACGCCAGTATCTGTCGATTATGTAAGGCCTGTAAAAAATATAGTAATAATAAAGCTGAAGGAACTAACATCAATCGAGGAAGCACAGAAACTAATTGGAAAGACATTATATATAGACCGTGATGATGTTATGCTGCCCGAGGATACATGGTTTATACAGGATTTAATTGGGTTATCGGTAGTTGATGCAGACAGCGGAAGACGTTATGGAACGGTTAAGGAAATTCTCCAGAACGCACCCACCGATGTTTATGTAATCAAGGCTGAAAATGGCAAGGAGCTTATGTTTCCAGCTATTCCTGAGGTGCTGATTGATACCGATATAATTGGCGGCAGAATAACAATTCGTCCGCTTGCGGGGCTGTTTGAAGATGATGAGGATTGAAATAGCAACGCTGTTTCCTGACATACTCAATGTTTATCTTAACGAAAGTATAATAGGACGTGCCAGAAAATCAGGTGCCGTTGAGATTGTTTGCCATAA
>JAVBPL010000126.1:0-25313 GCA_031549645.1 Ruminiclostridium sp.
ATTCATCTGTATCGGGGTGTCCGCTGTTTTGAGGTCTATTGCCGTTACGGTGAGTGAACGAATAGGCTTATCCCATCTATAGTTTTTCCGAAAAAGCTCAAATGCTTTCCTTGAAATTGCGTCAAAGCACTGGCTGGGTATATCGAGTTTGCCTTGGCACTGCGTTACTTCAAGCTCGTTTGTCCGTATGCTTATTCTAACGCCTGTCGGAAGGAGTGAATTTTCACGTAGCCGTCTTGCTACATCCTGCGACAGCTCGTACAGCACATGCCATACCTCGTTATCGTTATACAAGTCGCGTATTGCGGTGGTGCCGTGTCCCACACTTTTGAGCGGTACGGCATAATTACTTGCGAGCACAGGTGAGTTTTCATACCCATTGGCGCATTTCCATATAAGATAACCGCCTTTGCCCATTTTTTGCTGTAAAATTCGTACATCGGTCCTGGCAAGGTCTCCGAGGGTGAAAATACCATAGCTCTTGAGAAAGGTTTTTACGCTGTTTCCAATACCAATCATAGAGGAAACAGGGAGCTTCCAAACAATATTTTTGAATTCGGAGCGTGGTATAAGGGTTACAGCATCGGGCTTTTTCATATCGGAGCCTAGCTTTGCAAATACCTTGTTGAAGCTTACTCCAATAGAAGCGGTTATGCCAAGCTCGGTCTTTATTCGTTCACGGATTGTTTCAGCAATCTGTCTTCCATCGCCGAAAAGCCTTGTGCTTCCCGTAACGTCAAGCCAGGCCTCATCTATACCGAACGGCTCCACAAGGTCTGTGTATTCGTCGTATATTTGACGTGCCATTTTTGAATACTTAAGATACTTGTCGTAATGTGGGTGTATTACGATAAGCGATGGACATTTAACCCGAGCCTGCCAAACAGCCTCGCCTGTTTTAACTCCGCATTTTTTTGCTTCCTCGGATTTTGCAAGAACAATGCCATGTCTTGAATCGGTGTTTCCGCATACTGCAACAGGGTAACCCTTAAGCTCTGGGTTATATTTTATCTCAACGGAAGCGTAAAATGAGTTTAAATCGCAATGAAGAATTACACGTCCCATAAAAATCAGCTCCTTTTGTTCCATTATACCACGTTTCATGAAAAATGTAAATATGAACAAATCCAGAGATTTTGAACGGGTCCCGAGAACGTTTTTTCACAAATTAATTCGCTTACAGCGAATTGTGGCTATCGCCACTTGCGTTTCACGCAAATTTATGATATAATAAATTGGTATTTTTTATTGAGACTGGTATGTAGAGGTAATGGATATTTATGGATATTAATGTAAATGATATTGTTGAAATGAAGAAGTCTCACCCCTGTGGTTCGAGCGCCATGAAGGTACTCCGTGTTGGAATGGATTTTAAGCTGCGGTGTGAGGGTTGTGGGCATGAGTTCATGGCACCTCGCTCAAAATGCGAAAAAAAGATAAAGAAAATCATAAAATAAAAACATATAAATTCCTGAAAGGTGGATATACAACCAGATGCTAGACAAATTACAACTCGCTGAGAATAGATATGAGGAGATAAACGAAAAGCTGACAGACCCGAATATAATCAGCGATAATGAGCAGTACAGGCTTCTTATGAAGGAGCACAAGACTTTAACTCCACTCATCGAAAAATATCGTGAGCTTAAGAAAGCGCAGGAGGAATTCGACGAAGCAAAACAAATGCTTAACGACGGCGGACTTGATGCCGAGTTTAAGGAAATGGTTCAGCTTCAGTACGACGACAGTAAAAAGTTGGTTCAGGACTGCGAGGAGGAGCTTAAAATTCTGCTTCTTCCGAAAGACCCTGACGACGACAGAAACGTTATAATCGAAATTAGAGGCGGTGCAGGTGGAGATGAGGCGGCACTTTTCGCAAACTCCCTTTATCGTATGTACACAATGTATGCACAGTTAAAGAACTGGAAAACCGAAATTGTGAGCTCAAACCCTACCGAGCTTGGCGGCTTCAAGGAAGTAAGCTTCTCGCTTGAGGGCGATGGCGCGTATGCAAAGCTAAAATATGAGAGCGGTGTTCACCGCGTGCAGAGAGTACCCGAAACAGAGGCGCAGGGACGTATCCATACCTCGACAATTACCGTAGCAGTTCTGCCCGAGGTTGAGGAGGTTGATGTCGAGATTAATCCCGCCGACCTTGAAATCCAGACCTTCCGTTCGAGTGGTGCAGGCGGACAGCATATCAACAAAACTGAGTCCGCAATAAGAATTATTCATCACCCAAGCGGAGTTGTAGTTGAGTGTCAGGAAGAAAGAAGTCAGCACAAAAACCGTGATAAAGCTATGAAAATGCTGTACAGTAAGCTATACGAAGCTAAGATGAACGAACAGAACAGTAAAATTGCCGCAGAACGTAAAATTCAAGTCGGTACTGGCGACAGAAGTGAAAGAATAAGAACCTATAATTATCCGCAGGGCAGAGTTACTGACCACAGAATAGGCTTGACACTTTACAGGCTTGAGAGCATTCTGAACGGAGACTGCGATGAGGTTTTTGATGCAATAAGAATTGCAGACCAAGCAGCTAAGCTTGCAAATTCACAGTGATTAAATGAAAACTGAGGTTTTAAACCCTAATAAAGATAGAGGGGCAATTTTACTTGCTGCAAGGCTTCTAAAAAATGATGAAATCGTGGGAATACCCACAGAAACTGTTTATGGACTGGCGGCAAATGCCTTTTCTCCTAGAGCAGTTAACAAGATATTTGAAGCCAAGGGTCGTCCCTCCGATAATCCGCTTATAATCCATATTTCAAACTACGATATGTGGGAAGAGCTTGTGACCAATATACCAGATGTAGCAAAAAAGCTTGCACATGAATTTTGGCCTGGTTCGCTTACGATAATATTACCATGTAAAAATATTGTTCCACGTGAAACAAACGGCGGTCTGAATACGGTTGGCGTAAGAATGCCGAGGAATAAAATCACACTGGATTTGATAGAAAAATGTGGATTTCCTTTAGCGGCACCCTCAGCAAATATTTCGGGGAGTCCCAGTCCGACATCATCCGACCATGTTTATAAGGACATGAATGGTAGAATTCCGCTTATTCTTGACGGAGGTATGTGTGAATTCGGGCTTGAAAGCACTGTTATCACGTTTTCAGATGATAAAATAAAAATACTTCGTCCAGGTGCCGTGACACCAAAGATGCTCGGTAGATTTGGAGAGGTTGAGATTGACAAGGCTGTTGTCTCGGCACTTTCAAGTGATGAGAAGCCGATTTCCCCTGGGACAAAATATATGCATTATTCACCAAATGCAGAGGTGGTAATGGTTAAAGCTACTTCTGACGAGAATTTTAATAATTTTATAGAGAAGATTAAGCTTACTGATAATAAAAAGAAATATGCCTTAATTTTTAATGATAAAATTCCTCCAGACCTTGATTATTTAACATATGGCGACACGGAGGAGGAGCAGGCAAAAAACCTTTTTGCCATGCTGCGTGAGCTGGATAGTATGGGTGCTGAAAAAATATATGTACGAGCACCGTCCTCGGAGGGTGTGGGACTTGCGGTTTATAACCGACTTATTAGGGCTGCAGGCTTTAATATTATTGAAACATAAAGGGTGAGATAAGTGGATTTTGGTAATACTAAAATCATAGGACTTACAGGAATGTCAGGCTCTGGTAAGACATCGGCATCTGAAATATTTAGAAAAAATGGCTTTGCTATCATTAATTGTGATGAGCTTGCGAGAAACATTACTTTTAAAAAAACGAAATGTCTGTCGGAAATTAAGGGTTTATTTTCTGATGAGGTTGTTGATGAAAAGGGTGAGCTTATTCGTGCAAGGGTTGGAAAAATAATTTTTGGTGACGAACAAAAGAAAAAAGCCTATGAACGAATTGTATTTCCTTATATAACTTATTCATTGCTTTTGAATATAAAGAAGCTTTCAAAAAAGAATAGATGTATAATACTTGATGCACCTACGTTATTCGAAAGTGGGATAAATAAGCTGTGTAGTTCTGTGGTATGCGTTGTAACCGAGCTAGGCACGGCTAAAGCAAGGATTATGGAAAGAGATAAATTAAGCGATGAGGAAGCGGCGAAAAGACTCGGCTCCCAAAAAAGAGCAACTTATTATATAGAACGCTCTACATATTCGATAATAAATAATGTAAGCCTAGAACGTCTTGAGGCTGACGTTAGTAAAATTATTAGTAAAATTCGAGGTGAAGATGAAAAGCACACACCGTAGAAGAATAAGCCCTGTAAGTATAATAAGCGTAATAATTATATTGATTATTATAGCTGTGATATTATTTATGGTTAAAAGGTTCTTGGAATATTCCGATAAACAGTATCAAATGATGATGCATCCGTTAACCTACAGTGATTTTGTTGAAAAATATGCTGAGGAGAACGGTGTAGATAAGTACCTGATTTATGCGGTAATAAAAACAGAAAGCGGTTTTAACCCAGAGGCTGTATCTTACGTCGGTGCAAGAGGCTTAATGCAGATAATGGAAGAAACCTTTGACTGGATTAAGTATAGATTAAAGGACGAGGCATCGGTCTATAATGATATGTATAAGGTGGAGGATAATATACGATATGGCTCTTATCTTATCGGATATAATCTCAGATACTTTGAAAATCAGACCTGTGCTGTTGCTGCCTATCATGCAGGTGTGGGGAGTGTCAGCAGCTGGCTCGAAGATGACAGATATACTTCAGATGGCAAAACATTAAAGGAAATCCCCATATCAGACACCAATCATTATGTAAATAAAATAGACAAAGCATATTCTATGTATAAAGAATTATATGAGGAGGACGATAACTAATGGCAAACGAAAAGAAAAAAGATGAAAAGGTAAATGAGGCTAAGGAGCTTCAGGAAAAGCTGTTTTATAGGAAAAAAAATCTTGGAAAAACCATGTCAGATGCTGACTTAAAAAAAGCTGATAAATTTTCAGAGGGCTACAAGTCTTTCTTAGATAAAGGTAAAACTGAACGCGAGGCTGCTCTTGAAGCTATCGAGATATGCAAAAAAGCTGGCTTTGCAGAATTCGAACAGGGGAAAAAATACCGTGCTGGTGACCGTATCTATTCAGTAAACAGAAACAAGGCTGTAATAGCCGCTGTTATAGGAAAAAAGAGTGTAAAAGATGGTGTTTCAATCCTTGCAGCACATTTAGATTCACCGAGAGTGGATTTGAAACAAAATCCGCTATATGAGGATAATGAGCTTGCATATTTTAAAACGCATTATTACGGAGGCATAAAGAAATATCAGTGGCCGTCAATCCCGCTTTCACTGCACGGCGTAATAGTAAAGCAGGGTGGCGAAGTGGTTTATGTAAATATAGGTGAGGGTGAAAATGACCCTGTATTTGTTATTACCGATTTACTTCCTCATCTCGCACAAGCGCAGTATAAGAGACCGCCTAACGAGCTGATTAAGGGCGAGGAGCTAAATCTTTTAATAGGCTCCAGATCGTTTAGAAACGACGAGGCAAGTGAGCTTGTAAAGCTTAACATAATGAAAATCCTTAATGAAAAGTATGATATTATTGAGGCTGATTTTCTTTCCGCTGAGCTTGAGATTGTACCATCATTTAAAGCTAGAGATATCGGCTTTGACCGTTCACTGATAGGAGCTTATGGGCAGGACGACAGAGTCTGTGCATATACTGCATTGATGGCGACTGTTGATATAAAGGGTACACCTGATTATACCGCTGTAACGGTGCTTACTGATAAAGAGGAGGTAGGCAGTGACGGCAACACAGGGCTTGCTTCGTCATATTTAAAGTTCTTTATCGAGGAGCTCGCTGATATGGAGAGCGTTCCTGCGAGAAGTGTTTTAACGGCATCAAAATGCCTTTCGGCTGATGTAAACGCAGGCTTTGACCCGACCTTCCCAGATGTACTTGAAAAAACGAATGCAGCTTTCATGAATTATGGTGTTGTTGTTACAAAGTTCACAGGTTCACGGGGTAAATTGGGAACAAGTGATGCTAGTGCCGAGTATGTTGCTGAAGTAAGACGTATTTTCAATGAAAACGATATAGTATGGCAAACTGGCGAGCTTGGTAAAGTGGACATGGGCGGCGGCGGAACTGTTGCTCTATATATTGCGAATTTAAACGTCGATACTATTGATGTAGGTGTTCCAGTTCTATCAATGCATTCGCCCTTCGAAATTACAGCTAAAAATGATGTTTATATGACATATAAGGCGTTCTGTGCATTTTTAGCGAGATAAATTATAATAACTTGTCTATTTCACCCCATACACCTCATAAACATATAATGTTATACTAATGATGTGTTGGGGTGTGATTGTTTGAAAAAAAGCGGTTTTAAAAAGCGGCTGGGCAGAAGATTAATAGCAGCTGGACTGCTCCTTGCAGGGCTGTTTATTATTCTTGATATGCAAATGCGTCCGATTATACTAAAGACAAGCGGTTATCAGTGCAAGTTACTGGCTACTGGTATTATAAATAACGCAGTTTCTGGTGAACTTGAGAGTGAGATGACCGATTATTCGGCACTAATTACGCTAAGGGAAAATACCGAAGGCGAAATAGTTTCAATAGAAAGCAATGTACAGAATATTAATCGTCTGAAATCACGCTCCACAAAAATAATAAACGATGCAATAATTAATATTGATGCATACGACCTTGGTGTACCTATCGGTACAATTTCGGGCATATCAATGCTTTACGGATGGGGACCTCAGCTTCCAGTTAGGATAAAACCGAGAGGGTATGTAAATACTAGATTTGTCAGTAAGTTTACCTCTGCTGGGATCAATCAAACACTGCATCAGATTATAATGGTGGTAGACGTAGAACTGTCTGCCATAATACCGATGTATTCGCAGAACGTAAACATAACTACCGAGTTCCTTATTACAGAAACAGTTATTGTAGGGAATGTACCGAATTCTTATGCTAATATTATGCTGGGTGGATAAATAATGAATAATGATGTTAAAAATAAATATTTAGCACTATGTGAGGAAATAGAGAGCTATAACTACGCTTATTATGTGCTAGATGATAATGTTGTTTCGGATTACGAATACGATATGAAGATGCGGGAGTTAAAGCAGATTGAAGCCGATTATCCCCAGCTTTTAAGTCCCAATTCTCCTACACAAAGAGTGGGTGGCGAAGCCACAACTAAGTTCCAAAAGGTCGAGCATAAGGTGCAGATGGGCAGCTTACAAGACGTTTTCAGCGAGGAGGAGGTTCTTGACTTTGACAAGCGAGTTAGAAGCGTGGTTTCTCCGCTTTATGTCATCGAGCCTAAGATTGACGGTTTGTCTGTTTCGCTTGAATACGAAAATGGCGTTTTTGTGCGTGGTTCAACCAGAGGAGACGGCTTTATAGGCGAGGATATAACAGAAAATCTGCGTACTATTAGAAGTATTCCATTGTTTTTAAGAGATAAGCCGCCTTATATTGAGGTACGGGGTGAGGTTTATATGCCAAGGGTAAGCTTTGAAAAGCTTATAAGCGAGCAAAAATCAAAAAGTGAAGCCTTAGCGAAGAACCCTCGAAATGCAGCCGCAGGCTCTTTAAGGCAAAAGAACAGCAAGATAACAGCCGAACGTGAGCTGGATATATTTGTATTCAATATACAGCAAATTGTAGGGATTGATCTTAACTCGCATAAGCAGTCGCTTGAATATATGGCAGAGCTTGGCTTTAAGGTGATAGACGGTTATAAGGCATTTGACGATATTAATGAAGTAATAGCGGAAATAAAAAGAATAGGCGAAAATAGGAATAGCCTTTCATATGATATAGACGGGGCTGTGGTCAAGGTTGACGATTTCAATTCAAGAAATTTACTCGGACAAACATCTAAAACTCCAAAATGGGCAATCGCTTATAAATACCCTCCAGAAGAAAAAGAAACCGTGCTTCTAAATATTGAGGTTAATGTAGGCAGGACAGGGGCCTTAACACCGCTTGCAATTTTCGAGCCAATAACACTTGCAGGGACTACAGTAAGCCGTGCCACACTTCATAATCAAGACAGACTATCTGCACTTGATATTAGAATAGGCGACACTATTCTAGTTAGAAAAGCGGGAGATATAATTCCCGAGGTTTTAAAAGTTGTAAAGCATGGAAACAATATAGAGCCGTTTATGATACCTGAAAAATGTCCTATTTGCGAAACTAACGTGGTTAGAGATGAAGATGAAGCAGTTATTAGGTGCCCAAATATTGATTGCCCCGCACAATTATTAAGAAGCATCGAGCATTTTGCTTCAAGAGGTGCAATGAATATAGAAGGCTTGGGTGAAGCCATAGTAGCATTACTTGTAGATAAGGGTTATGTTAGGACTGTTGCCGATTTATACAAGCTTACGATGAATGAGCTGCTACTGCTGCCAAGCTTTAAGGAAAAAGCGGCAAGCAATTTATTATCCGCAATTGAAAAATCTAAATCGAATGAGCTGGACAAGCTTATATATGCACTTGGAATAAAGGGCATAGGCGAACGAAATGCCGTACTTCTTGCTGAACGCTTCGGTACAATGGAGGCGATATTAAAAGCCGAGGAGGCTGAGCTTTGCGCTATACAGAATTTCGGCGATATACTTGCGAGGAATGTATACAAAGCCGTTCACGAGGAGCATAATCAACATTTAATAAAAGAGCTGGCTTCACTAGGGCTCAATATGCATTATACTAAAAAAAGCAGCTCTGATAAGCTTGGGGGCTTAACCTTTGTAATTACGGGTACATTACCCACACTTTCAAGAACCCAGGCGACTGAGTTAATCGAGCAAAACGGTGGAAAATGCACAGGCTCGGTATCAAAAAAGACAAATTATGTTCTGGCAGGTGAAGAAGCTGGCAGCAAGCTTGTAAAAGCAAACGGGCTTGGTGTTAAGGTTATAAGCGAAGAAGAATTATTTGAAATACTTGGTATTTGACAGTTCATATTATTATTGATATAATAAGTTTATTGATTGGATAAAGGGTGAAAATAAATGCGTAGGTTTATAATTATTATTTGTGTCATTATTTTTGGTATAGCGGGCGTAGCCGCAATACCCTATTTCCCTGAGCTTTTTGCGGAAATTGAACCTGTTATTGTATCAGAGGATAACATACCGATAGAGCCTGTTATTACAGATCTGCCGATTTATTTTTCACATGATGATACTTTTTATAATACGCAAATATCAGTGGAGTTGACTCCAGAAAACCCCGAAGCCGAGATTTATTACACACTCGACGGTTCTGACCCTAATACCGAGTCAAAGAAATATACTAAGCCAATATCCTTAGCTTGTAAAAAAACAGAAAAAGCATATACCCTAAAATGCATAGCAATTACCCCCGATGAAACCACAGATATAGTGGTTAAAAGCTACATAGTAGGAACAAATGTATTCAGCCGTTTTGACGAGGAAACCTTAGTGTTTGTTCTTTCAACTGACCCATATAATTTATATGATTATAATTATGGAATTGCGGTGGAGGGCTACTTAAGAGACAAGTATCTTAAGGAAGATTACACAGGCGGAGAAATAAAGCCTACTGACCCTGCGAATTTTAACATGCGTGGACGTGAGAGCGAAAGAGAAATGTATGTCGAGGTGTATAACAGCGAGGGCGAGCAGCTACTTGTTCAAGCGGCGGGTGCTAGAGTTGTTGGTGCATACTCAAGAGCCGTAAATCAAAAATCCTTTAGGCTTATCGCAAGGACTGATTATTCTGAAAAGGGAATGTTCAAAAATGTATTTTTCCCGAATGCGCTTAACAGTGATGGTCAGCAAATTCTTAAGGTTGATAGAATTACGCTTAGAAATAACGGAAACGACAGAGAATTTGCCGCTATTAGAGACGAGGTTTCACTTGAGCTTGCAAAGCAAGCGGGTTTCCCTGATACTATGGAGGCTCGTCCTGCCGCAGTTTTCTTAAATGGCGAGTATTACGGCTTTGCCTGGTGTAAGGAGTCATATTGTAACGGTTATCTCGAGCAAATGTACGGTGGAGTTAAAGAAAAATATCAGATAGTTTCTAATACTGAGGACTGTACGAGCGGCGAAGAGTTCGCGGTGGCTGATTATCAAGAAATGCTTGACCTTGCACGACTTGCGACAGAAAGTGAAAACGAAGCAGAGATGTTTACGAACGACGATGTTTTCGACAAGTTTTGCAATATGGTAGATATTGACAACCTTATGCTTTATTACGCAATACAGATATATGTAGATAATAAGGATTGGCCTGGTAATAATTTTAAGGCATGGCGTTATTATGCTGATGAGGATGAGGAAATTACCAATCAGTTTAACGATGGTAAATGGCGGTTTCTCCTTTTTGATGCGGAATATGCGTGGAGCCTTTACGGGAATAATAATCGATTATATAAAGACAATACGTTAAAAAACGTTCTTAGTGGCAATCACATGGGTGGTAAATCTACAATATTGAATGCGGTTTTACAGCGTGATGATATGAAGGAAAAGTTCTCAAACACCATGTGCGACTTAATAAGCGGCGCTTTCAGCTCTGAAAACGCCACAAAGGTTATAAACAATATAATCGGTCGATGCGAAGATGAAAGTAATTATGCTCTTGATAACGGATATACCTCAAGCTGGGCAGGAAGAAATTCCGTAAACGACAGCCGTAGCCAGGTTAAGCAGTTCGCAAAGCTTAGAAGAACTGTCATGCTCGCTGGAATGAAAACAGTTTTTGATATTAGTACAGAATGCAGAATGTATACTGTAACATTAACGAATGCAAGCGGTGCCGAAACTCGCTTAAATACTCAAAAGATAACAGTCGGCGGCGACAGTGTAACAGGTGCATATTTTGAAGTTTATGAGACTGAAATAAGTACATCACCCTATTCAGGTTATGAATTTGACTATTGGGAGATTAACGGTGTTAATTATTATGAGCAAGTCATGAAAGTAAATTCATCAATGGCAGACGGTAATTATGCAGTAAATGTTGTACTTCATTTAAAGAAAATAATTGATGAACAGCCTATATATATTAGCGAGATTTGCACAGGAGGAGACGCAGACTGGATAGAAATATATAACCCGAATAACATTCCAGTTACTACCAAAAATTATTACCTTACTGATGACCCTGAGCTACTAACTAAGTGGAAAATGCCCATCGTGACTATACAGCCCGAAACTGCAATAATAATTACAACTAAAAACAATAAGTCGACAGACTCCCTTAAAAAGCTTCAGACAAACTTTAGCTTAAAGGAAGATGAAACGCTTATTCTTTCTGATAGTAACGGAGAAATAATAAGCTCGGCAGTTATAATAGATACTGACGAAAAAGAGTCTCTCGTTCGGCAAACAGACGGCAGATACATGATTAGAAGGTCGTCGCCATTAGCTCATATTGAATAATTAAAATCAAAACCAGCTCTTGTTCAGGGCTGGTTTTAGTCTATATATTAGTAATATTCAATGCATGACTAATAATTTATTGCTTTCAAAATAATGCTTGACAAATAATAATATAGTTATTATACTATAGCTAAGCAATTGGAATTATGTTACATAAATATAATATAAAAATCATTATGGCGCGCACGGTGTACACCGTTTATTATAATAAAGGAATCAAACCTACTTGAAAAGGAGGAAACTTATGAGAAAGTTTTCAAAATTCGCAAATAAACTTTTATACTTGAAAGGGTGATTTTCAATGAAAAAAATATAATAATGTTTATACTTATTATTAGTACACTTGTACTTAGTTGTAGTTGCATTGATGAAGATAATAATGAAGAAATGAACCAAACTACGAATACAAATATAACACAGAATTTAAAGCTTGATGATATTACAGAAAAAGATAAATTTCATTTTCAAGATCCGATTTATTTTTTTACACTATCGGATATAGGAGAGGTTTACGCAACAGCGAAAAATATACCACTTGGGAAATATGACAAAAACGGCAAATTAATTAATGAATATAAAGATGCAGATAATTTATGCAATATACATTATTATAATAATAAAATATACGCATATGACGAAGGATTAAGGAAAATAGTTGAGTATGACCTAATTAACGAAAATAAAAAAGACGTATCTGATGTTTTTGAATTTGATATGCTTGAAATTAAAAACTTGTTTATAATTAATAATAAGGTGTTTATACTATTCATACCTGCTATTGTACTTGATGAGGATGACGATGAGTATGAAATTCATCACCCTTTCACAGACCCCGACGAAAATGATTATATAAGTTTTAACGAAAAGTTATATAGTATAGATTTAAATACAGGTAAGCTTACAGATGAAGCCGTAAATAATATTATGTTAATGTATAAAAGTATGGACGAAAAGCTATATTTTTATTGTTACGAGAATAAAAACTATATTTTGTATTCTGTCGATAGTAATACAATGAAAAAGACAAAAATAGCCGAAATGAATGATGTTAAGTATATACTGTCATTTATATTCGAGAACAACAATTTTGCATATATCAATAATTATATGTGTCTATATAACAAGTGTATGTCTGATGAAAAAATTACGGTTATTGACAATCATATAATTTCAGGTTCTGGTAGCAATGTACAGTTTTATAATGGGCATGTAGTATACCGTATTATGCCGTCATACGTTGAAATAGAGAAAGCAAGTATATCAAGCATATATATTGGATATATTTATGATAAGAAAGATGAAAACTCAAATTCCGAAAAGAAAAAGACTTCAGTTATTACTATTTCTGGTGATCCTAACGGTCCTCTTCAAATTAAGTATTTAAAAGAAGAAACTGGTTTTGCTACTAACTTTTCAAATATGCTTCTGGTAGATGAGTTCTTGACTAAGTTTATGGCTGGAGATAGCAGTGTTGATATATATTCTTTATATGGAAACAGCTTTGTAACAAAACGATTAAAGGAAATGGGATATTATGTTCCTTTAAATAATTCTAGGATAATAAGTAATTATGTAAGCGGCTGTTTTGATTATATATCAGATAATCTTAAAAATAACGAAGATATATTTGCCTTTCCAATAAATGCTACATCAACCGCTTTATTATATATACCTGAAAATTTAAAGCAATTTAATATAGATGGTGATGATTTTAAAACTTATGATAATTATATAAATCTGTTAAGAGAGTTAGTAATCAAGAAGGATAATGGTGAGCTAGGCGAATATCTCTACAGCAATGGTTTCGTATCTAATGTATATGGATTATTTGAAATATATTATGAAGCTGAATTTTGCGACTTCGAAAATAGGATATTTAATTATAATACCGATATGTTTAAAAATCTATTTGAGACTATGTGGAATGGTTGGGACATGACTCAGAACGAGCATGGTAACCCGCTAATTATAAATCATTATTTAGATTTCGTAGTTAATGATGACCATACTGTATATCACCCCGAAAACGATGTAGAACGAATGCTTTTTAAAATGGAATATATTCCGTATTTTTTAAAGAGTTCTACATATTCAGGGGTTGATAATACTGAATATGATAAATGGAGAGCATATCCATATCCTAAAATGACCGAAAACTTTAATAAAAACTATATTGGTATCGAGTATGCCATAATAAACCCATATAGTAATAATAAAGAAGAAGCCGTTGAGTATCTGGAAGCTATTGCGAAAAATCCATATCTTGCTTTAGACGATGCTATTTTCCTACAGAAAGATATAAATACCTATAATGAATTTATAGACATAACTTTACCAGTTTTTAATGACATATTTGAAATACATAAAAATGGTTTTATCAAAACAGGTTATATTCCTGAATATCAAGATGATTTTATAGCAAATTATCAACAGGGAAGGCTTACGCTTGATGAGGCGGTTGCTCTTAAGCAAAGACAGGTTGAAATGGCTTTAAATGAATAGCAAAAACCGACCGATATTGCATCGGTCGGTTAATTTTGCGATTAAATCTCAACATACTTAATAATATTTTCACGGACCTTAGCGGCATGGTTTTTTAACAGCGTTTCTGTTAAATCAAAATTCTTCGATTTAATTGCCGTAAAAATGTTATAATGCTCGTCTACCGAAGCGGTTGAACGACCGACCACTTCATACGAATGCTTACGGACGAATTTTGTATAATGCAGAAAGTCATTAAGCATTTTTTGAAGAAGGCGGTTTTTCGAACTGCTGTATATTATCTGGTGAAACTCATTGTCAAGCTCCCAAATACGTTCGGTGTTGCCGTTTTCAAGATACATTTTTTGTAAATATACGATTTCCTGCATTTTATCTAGTGATATGTTGTCTATGTTTTCAGCAGCAAGTCGACCGCTTAAGCCCTCCATCATAATACGCAAATCATAGATATCAAGTATATCCTTATGTGTAAAAGTTTTTACCCGTACGCCTTTACCTTCCTCGGCGATGTAACCGTTTGCAGAAAGAAGCTGGAACACCTCACGGACAGGAGTACGGCTGACACCCCACTCCTTAGCAATGCCTTGTTCAGTTAGAATATGACCGTTCTCATACTCATAAGAAAGAATTTTATTTTCGATATCCTGATACAGTTTATTTACAAGCTCGGAACTCATAATAAAGAACCGTCCTTCTCAATGATATCGCAAAGCTCGCTGTCACTGATTACGCTCTCACGTCCCTCGGCATATTCCTTGTCAACCCATTCCTTGATTTTTATAACCAGCGGGTGATTTTTGTCAACCTGTTTATCAACGGGGAGGGAGTAGTAAATATTAATCCAGTATGCAATACCCGCAATACCAGAGGTGTTGCTGATGCTTACAAGCGGAGGTTTTTTAAGGAATTTATCAGTATCGAATATGTTGTAAATCTCCTGGTCCTTCATAAGTCCGTCGGCGTGAATACCAGCTCTTGTTACATTAAAGTGGCTTCCAACAAATGGTGTGCTGACAGGAATATCATACTTAATATCGTTCTTGAAGAAATCAGCTATCTCGGTAATTACGGTGGTATCCATTCCGTCGAGTGTCCCTCTGTAACCTGCATATTCAAATATCATAGCTTCAAGCGGAACATTTCCGGTACGCTCACCGATACCAAGCAGTGAGCAGTTCACCGCCGAAGCACCGTAGAGCCATGCAGCCGAGGCATTTGCCACACCCTTATAAAAATCGTTATGTCCGTGCCATTCAATCATATCCGAAGGAATTTTTGAATAATGCTGTAAGCCGTAAACTATACCAGGAACGCTTCGAGGCAGAGCAACTCCGCTATGGGGAATACCATAACCCATTGTGTCGCAGGCACGAATTTTCACTGGGACACCTGTTTCCTTTGAAATTCTCATTAGCTCGTTTGTGAAGGGGATTACAAATCCGTAAATATCAGCTCTGGTTATATCCTCGAGGTGACAGCGTGGCTTAAGCCCTGTGTTAATAATATCATAAACGATTCCGATGTAATGGTCGAGCGCCTGCTTGCGTGTCATTTTTAGCTTTTTAAATATATGATAATCTGAGCAGGACATCAGAACCCCAGTTTCCTTGACACCAATATTTTTTACAAGCTCATAATCCTCTTTTTTTGCTCTAATCCAGGTGGTAATTTCAGGGAATTTCAAGCCAAGCTCCATACATTTTTCGATTGCTTCACGGTCCTTTTTACTGTAAGCAAAAAATTCGGTTTGCCTGATTATGCCCTTATCTCCACCTAATTTACTGAGTAATTTATATAACTGAACGATTTGTTCTACCGTATATGGAGGCATTGACTGCTGTCCGTCACGAAAGGTTGTATCGGTTATCCAGATATCCTTTGGCATATTGATAGGTACTTTGCGGTGGTTAAAGGGGATTAAGGGGACATTATCATATGAAAAAATACCCCTGAATAAATTCGGTTCCTCGACATCTTGTAAGGTGAAATCATAAGGGTCAATCTCCAGTAAATTTGTGCTTTCATCTAGTATAGCCATTGTAATACCAACCTTTCATTTCGCTAAAATCGTATCTAAGAATACATTGTATACAAAGTATACCATGTATATTTTATTTTGTCAATATATATTTTATACAATTGACAATAATTGTTATATATGGTATTATTGTCATAGCGTTTTAAATAGATTATAAACGAAAGGTTGGTTATTTTTAATGAATATCAAAAAATATGTTTCAGAATGTATCGGTACATTGGTATTAGTTTTCATGGGCTGCGGAAGTGCTGTACTTCTCGGTTGTGACCCATCTGGCGGACATCTTGCAGTAGCACTTGCTTTTGGCCTCGCAATAGTTGCAATGGCGTATGTTATCGGAGGAATTTCAGGTTGCCACGTTAATCCCGCAGTATCGCTCGCAATGCTTATAAACAAAAAGCTTAGTGTAACTGACTTTATAGGTTATGTTATCTCACAGGTTATCGGTGCACTTATTGGTGCAGGCTTGCTTAAGATTTTAATCGATAATTTCAACATTGGCGACAAAACAGGGAATATAGGCTCAAACCTTGTTGCGGGTGCTGGAGGAATTGGCGGTGCAATTATAGTTGAGGTTATTTTAACCTTCATATTTATTTTTACAATCCTAGGTGTGACCTCCGATGAGTCGAAGTCAAGCATTGCTGGTGTTGTAATCGGTTTGACATTAGCTTTTGTGCATATTGTAGGTATTCCGTTAACTGGAACCTCAGTGAATCCAGCAAGAAGCTTTGGTCCTGCAATTCTCGCAGGTGGTACGGCTCTTAGCGATGTTTGGGTATTTATTTTGGCTCCCTTTGCAGGTGCGGTGCTTGCAGCTGTAGTATTCAAGTTATTAAAAACAAAAACTAAGTAAATTATATATAAATAACGGCTCCCTATGTTATTTCACATAAGGAGCCGTTTTGTATTTTTATTTTCCTACACAAAACTGCTTGAAAATACCGCTGATTACCTCGTCGCTGACCTTCTTTCCAGATAGCTCATACAAATGACCAAGTGCTTCTTCAAGCATAACACCAGTCGCATCTAAAGTAACACCTGCCTCAATTCCCTCTATCGCAACAGAAAGTGAATATTTTGCTTTTTCCGCACATATCTTCTGCCGCTCGTTTGCGATAAACCCCATTGACATATCAAGCTTGTTGTGTATACAAACCTTTGATATTATATTCTTTAGTGGCTCAATAGACTCGGGGTTATTTGCTGATATCTCAATTACATTTTTAAACTGCGTCGCAAGGAATGTAAAATCAAGCTTATTCTCCAAATCTGATTTATTGATAACGCAAATTCTATTCTTGTCCTTAATTTTTTCCAGTAAAGCATAATCTTCTTTTTCAAGCGGCTTTGAGTTATCAAATACAGCTATTACGAGGCTTGCTTCCTCTATTCGCCTATACATTATATTTACGCCTATTTCCTCAACTGCGTCACCAGTTTCACGAAGTCCTGCACAGTCCGAAAGCTTAAGTATCAAGCCGTCTAAATTTATAAGTTCTTCGATAATATCTCTAGTAGTTCCAGCAATATCGGTTACAATGCTCTTTTGCACGCCTGCAAGCAAATTCATGATGGTAGATTTTCCGACGTTCGGCTTTCCGACAATTGCAGTCATAATTCCCTCACGCATGATTTTACCTTGTTCAAAGGTCTCCAAAAGTAATTGAAGTTTAAGCCTGCAGTCCTGAAGCTGTCCAAGCTGTGAGCTTATTTCAAAGCTGTCTAAATCCTCCTCTGGATAATCAATCCACGCTGCAATCTGGACGGTTATATCAAGAATTGTTCCCGAAATTTG
Source organism: Ruminiclostridium sp. (assembly GCA_031549645.1). Classification (GTDB taxonomy): domain Bacteria; phylum Bacillota; class Clostridia; order Oscillospirales; family Ruminococcaceae; genus Ruminiclostridium_E. The sequence continues at coordinate 17,737 of JAVBPL010000126.1, forward strand.
CTCTATTTTCATTTGTAAAGCACCGTCACGCTGTGAAAGACTGCAGGATAAATATTGCTTACTTTGCGCATTTATTATATCAATAACCGATTCGGCTTGTGTTAAGGATAGCTTACCGTTTAGAAGTGCTCTTTTGGTGAATTCACCAGCAGCAGCAAGCACGGCACCAGCATTTAAGCAACAGCTAAGGACCCTTCGGGTTACATAAATACCACCATGACATGAAATTTCTGCCGTATCTTCTCCAGTATAACTGTTTGGAGCCTTGAAAATCGTGAGAATTCCGTCATCGATTTTTAATTCACCATCATATATAGTGCCGTAAACTGCAGTATTCGCCGATAAATCCGCTATCCTTCTATTACCAAACGGCTTAAAGACAGTGTTTGCAACTTTTACAGCTTCAGCACCTGATATGCGTATAACCGATATGCCGCCAACGGCATGAGGGGTTGAAATCGCTGCTATTGTATTCATAATAATCCCCATATTTTTACTTTTTAAATAAACGAGAAAACAAAGATTTATTTACGGCAGTCTGCTTATTATCGTTTTCGGCTTCATCTTCGGTAGTCAAGAGATTAGCGAGCAATGGTTTTTTTACTAAATCCTCAACCTTTTCATCAATAAGAAAGGTATAGATGCTAAGCGGTTTTTCTATAATAAATTTCTCGATATTTTTACATTCGTTCAATTTATATAGATTTTGGAGCATTAATTCTGTAACCTGTTCCTCCATATCTTGGAAGTAATTTTCACTTGATATATTGAATTCTTCGGTCGGGTTCTTTCCGCCGACACTCGTCAGATGAATACCCGAGCGTAGTTCTTCAATAAAGCTAAGATATTCGCTCCAGCATTCGTTAATAACATTTAGGATTAGTTCACATTGTAAGTCTTGGACAGCCTTTTCGGTAAATCTTGATACCGCTGATGAATATGCCTCGATGTCATTGTCCTGCCAGATTGTAGGCTCAATTTCATTTTTAAGATACTTTAGTCTTGTTCCAAAAATTGTATTACGATGCTTTTCGGTTATGGCCGTGAATTTTAACAGATTTTTACGTTCATCTAGCATATCGCCTTCTGATATACGTTGGATACGCTCCACTTCACGCAGTACCAGCTTATCGGTTATTTTGTCCTTAGTATAAGCAGGGTAGTGCGATTTTGGGATAAGCTTCTTAAGCTGATATTTTTCCATTATATCATCTTCGAGTGAAACGAAAACTCTGCTCTCGCCAATATCCCCCTGACGTCCTGCTCTGCCTCTTAGTTGATTGTTAATTCTTGAGCTTTCATGCATCTGAGTGCTTAATACAAGGAGACCGCCGCTTTTTATTACATCATTTCTTGTTTCTCCACCTACACCGCCGAGAAGAATGTCAACACCACGTCCTGCCATGTTTGTTGAAATAGTGACAGCACCTAGCTTGCCTGCATTTTTAATGATTTCTGCCTCCATTTCATCATTCTTGGCATTTAAAACCTGTGCCTTTACATCATGCTTTAAAAGATATACAGCAAGATTTTCACTTTCGCTGATACTGGAGGTTCCTACTAGGACTGGTTGTCCTTTTCTATGAGCTTCGGTAATTGTTTTTACTATATTGTGCCACTTAGTTTTATCATCAAAGTACACTTCGGTAGGGTGGTCTATGCGTGTACAAGGAAGGTGGGTGGAGATTTCTGCCATCTGAAGTCCATATAGAAGCTCAAATTCTTCCGCGGCTGATTTTGCGGTGCCTGTCATACCTGCAATAAAATCATACTGGCGAATAAAGAACTGAAGTGGTATTGTCCCCATAGTGATGCCTCTTTCGGTTACCCTAACACCATGCTTAGTCTCGACAGCAGATTGAAGCGAGCCAGGATAATGCCTGCCTTTAGCAACACGACCAGTGAACTCGTCTATAATAAGTATTTCATCATTTTTTACTATATAATCCTTGTTTTCATAAAGATAAAATTCAGCTTTAAGGCAGTCGTTTATTACCGCAAGCTCATTGCTATTTTCTTCATCATATAGATTTTCGATATCTAGAAAAACCTCAGCCTTATGAACACCAATATCGGTAAGAAAGACTGAACGATTTTCCACCGAAATGCTATAATCGTTATCATCAAGAGTCCTGATGAAGGAATAAATTTCAGGTAGCTTTTTATCAGGCTGTGCTGCAAAGCTGCCTGCGATTACAAGCGGAATACGGGCTTCGTCAATTAAAATGCTATCCGCTTCGTCAACAATAACACAGTCAAGCTTATTTTGGATTATGTTATCAAATCTGTCGGTTATAAAGTCTCTCAAATAATCAAAACCACATTCTTTTGCGGTGCTGTATACAACATCGCTTGTGTACAGCTCTTTTCGGGAATGTGTCTCGGTTTCCTCAGTAATATAGTTTACAGTGACTCCAAGCAAGTCATAAATCGGTTTCATCCATTTACAGTCACGCTTTGCAAGATAATCGTTGAAGGTCAGGATATGAGTGGTTCTATTTTCGCATTTGAGAAGATACGCAGCAAAAACAGCCGAGAGAGTTTTTCCCTCTCCGGTCGCCATTTGTATAATGTTTCCGTTATATAGACGGTGCGCAGCCTCAAGCTGTTCGTCAAAAGGCGTTATACCCAGCCCCTCTTTCGCAGCATGGACACAGGCGGCAAGCGCGTAATTAATATCATCTTTGCTTTTATTTCTTAGCTCATTTAATGAAAGAGAAGAGTATTCATGAATTAATGAAATAGAAAGGGAAATGTGCCGAAAAGCCTTAGCCATTTGTTGTACCCCTTGCGCGGATTATTTCAGCCATTTCACCTACATTTTTCATACCCGAAACCTCACCCATTTTAAAGGTCAGCCCAAATTCGCTTTCCACCGCTGAAATAAGTGTTATATGGTTTAAGCTATCCCATTCTTCGATATCGTCAGCCGAAGTGCTTTCGCAAACCTCAATTTTATCATCATCGAATATATCTCTGAAAACCTCGTTTAATCTGTTATAAATGCTATCCATAATCTACCTTCCTTTTAGTTTACTAATATATGTTTATTCTTATTTTCATAAGCTTCGATTTCTAAAAGCCAAATGCCGTCAGAGGAAGTGGACTTATTTACACGCTCAAATCCAAAAGAGGCGTACATGTCCTTAACCATTTCGTTTTTTGCTGTCTGATAATAATAACCGTATATTTTTTTCATTTTTCTATACTTGCACTTTTCAATGAGACAATCAAGCATTGCATACTCCATATCACGCTTTAGCACACGACAACTCATAAGCCACAAATCGATATGAAGCTCATCTTCTTTTCTTTCACCGATTACCAGTGAAACAATACCGTTTTCGCCAAATCTGTCGGAAAGTCTGCCGCAAAGCGTGATATAATCGCTGGAAGCTGATATGTTTTCAATCTCCGGCTGGGTATAACGCCTTGTTGTAAGATTAAACTGATTGCTTTTATTTATAAGCTGTACTATTCTTTGAATATCTTGTTTTGAAAAGCTTTTAATAAGAGCTGACATTTTTAAGCTGTCCAAATATTCATCGTAACTGGGATATCTCGATATTTGTGATGTTCTTTCGATATTTTCCTTAATCATTTCGTTTCTTTTAGTGTCATCGTCTGAGAGTGCGGTAAATTCAAAATAAGCGTTTCTGTCGATTATTCTTATATAGTTTTCAACACTGTCAAGCTCTGGTGTCTCCACATCACCTATAGTTCCCTTTACTATATCTCTTTCTGCGGGGTTGTCGTCAAGGAAAACTATACTGTCAGGGAAAATGTTAAGCGTGGAGGAAATATCATCGATATTGTAGGCTTTATTCTCCCAGTTCGCCTTTATAACTAAAAAGTCGTCGGCGGTAAGGATAGTATCAGGGTGCTGTAAACCTAGAAGTGCATTTCTTAAATCGTTTTTAGAGTTCACTGACAAAAATATACCTAGCGATTTAAGCGATTTTATATAGCTTTGAAATTCAAGATAGGCTTGACCAACTGATAAATCCTGCCCTAATTGTATTCCTTCCAAACCGTCGTCACCAATTACACCACCCCAAAGAGTGTTATCTAAATCAATAGCAAGAGCTTTCTTATTCTTTCCGTAAAGAGATTTGATAATATTTGCTAAATTAAAGGAAAACTCAGGGATTGCTGGTACTGCGAGAGCATATTTATATAAATTCCAATAATACGGGCTTGACCATTTTTCTAAGCCATAGCTTGCAGATATAAAGTTTATGTCATTTATGAGGAAATTTTCATGCTTTTCTGCATAATTGGAAAACAGTGCGTTGAGCTTATTAATAAAGCTTATTCGACCTCTATAATCGGTGAAATCCTTATTTCCGAGCAGCCTGAAAAAGGGAAGCTCGAAATTGTTTTGAATTATCATACAATTGAAGGTATCGGAAAGCTTATCCCAAATAGCAGAAAAGTGGTTGTATTGCTCTTTAATCAGTAAATCGACCTCGTCTTTGTTCATCGAAATTTCTGGAAATTCGTTAATATTCCTTGTGGTAGTGTGAATGAACACAATTTCGGGCTTAAAACTGATGAAATTTTCTGGGGGAAACATAACCGTTTGCCAATAATTTCCATATTCACTTATAAAATATATTGGTTCAATATCGTAATCCAGTAGAAAAAGCTCAAGACACTCTGTGATTTCGGAGGTTGTAGAACCGCCCAAAACTGCAATTTTAACCTTAATTCTTTTTTTCCCATTATTTAAAAGGGTATTTTTGTTTGATTTCTTTTTTCGTAGAAACCTAGCACTGTCGATAGGATATGAAAACATATTAATTCCTTAAACTATTGTTTTGTTATTGTGTTAAAGTACGTGGAATTCGGACCAGCGGGAGTAAAGGTACAAACTGCAAAAAGTAAATCTGTTGCATTGACTTCCTTGCAAAAGTCAATGGCATTTAACTCAAAGTATCTGATATCACACACATATATAACGTTAAATCCATCTAGGATAAAGGGAACAAGTGCGTTTCCATAGCTTTCCTTAAAGATAACAAGAGTACGGTTGGTGTTAACGCCTGTCTCAATCTTTGCAATTCTGTCGTCACTTCCTAAAAAAGAACAGTAAAAAGATGAAGCATCTCTTGCAACATATAAATCGCTTTCGTAACCGTTTGCAAAAGCTGTGTCATAATAAGTGGTTTTTGCTTTTATAGGCGAAATATAAAGGTCAAAGCTTTCGGGGTCGTTATATAAATTAATATCATTTGAATAGCTGTACATTGAGCCTACATAACCGTTTCGTGTAACCTTTTCGTATTTAGAAATATCATGAAAACTGAATTTTGCTTCTGTCGAAAAGACTTCAGCGGCATAATAAGCACCTAGGGGCAGCCAGTGGTGGTCAGTTCTTGCGAATATATTTTCGGCTGAGTGCTTTGTTAAAGCTTCACCGACATTTACGGGTGTGATATTTACAAGCCCCTCATTTATATAATCAATCTTATTTTGTTGAAGTCCCGTAAAATTATCCCAACCATCGGGTAAATAAAAGTCAACAGCCGTAGGTATTACCATGGAATACACATTCAAATCAGGCAGCTTTTCCTTAAAATAATTTACGCCGTTTATATAATTATCGCAGTTGGTATATGTGCCCCAGCATGGCATTAAACCCATGAAGTGGTTGTTATGATTAATTACCAGTATACCATTGTCGCCGACTACCTGATAAGTGGGATTATTAAGCTCTGTTTCAGTTGTTTCTGTATCGGTGGTTTCGGTAGAAGTAATATCCGTGGTTTCTATTACTGTATCAGTAACAGTATCTGATGTTTCAGAGGATGTTGTAGTATCTGTTGTCGTTTTTTCCTCTGTAATGATTATACTTTCGGTAGCGCTGGATTTCGTAATTTCTTTCTGTGACTTATCGACTGTAATAGCTCGGTTCTCGACATTAGTACATGATGCCAATAATAACGCCAAAAGTACCAAAATTAATATCTTTTTCATTTTATCTAGTCCTATTTGTTTCAATGTAGGCAGCATTTACATCAACTGCCGAAAAGGTGCACATTGTGAAAAGTACATCTGAAATCTTCGCTTCTTTCATAAACTCTATTGCATTTAGGTCAAAATATCTAACATCAAGCACATATATTTCTTCGAATGAACCTACCAAAAATGGGATTAATGCATTACCGTAGCTATCCTTCCAAATTGCAAGCCTACGTCCGTTTTTGTTATCAGTTTCTATTCTCACTATTTTTTTATCACCACCCATAAACATCGAGTACGAGCTTGAAACGGGCTGTTCGACAAAGAGCGGGAAGTTGTATTCGAAGGTATAATTAGTAGTATAATAATATGCAGTATAGTCATTAGAGGGTTTGAAATATTTAAAAATCTCGGGATCGCTTTGAAGCGATGCACTTTGGGAAATTGAATAAAGTGTACCTAAATAACCCTCGACATCGACTTCCTTAAAAGTAGACAGGTCGGCGAAGTCTGTACTGGCTGTTTTCGTAAACTCCTTTGCGGCATAATAAGCGCCAAGTGGCAGCCAGTGATGGTCGGTTCTCGAATATATTTCTTCTTTGAGATGAAGCGATAAGGCATTGTAAGCATCAACCGATATAACATCATTGAGCTTGGAGTCTATATTATCTATCGATTTTTTATGTGAAGCGTTATAGCTTTGATATTTTGTCGGCATATAAAATTCACCGCTTGTCGGAATAACCATAGAATAGACATTTACATCATCACCTAAATCTGTTTTGTACCTGTTGACAAATTCTGCGTATCTGTCACCGTTATCTCCGCCGCCATAGAAGGACATTGCTCTGTAATGCCCATCGATTTTCGCAACACATATACCCTCTGATATTTCGCCGTCGGCGTTTTGCGGCTCGGTTTGGGTTGTGGTTTCACTGATGATTTTTGTTTCGGTGGTGATTGTGGTTTCACTTGCCGCCTCTGTCGTTACTGCTTCAGTTGTTTCGGTTGAAATTGTGGTTTCCATAACTGGAGGCTGGGTTACAGTTTCAGCGTGACCAAATATTTCGACATCGTCATAGGAAACTCCCGAAACAGACTTTATTATCGAGGAAAGCTTTTTTAATTCATCACGATAAGGTACTGTATCATTAAAAAAAGCCGATATTCCTCTGAAATATTCCCCGCTAATATAGCTTTCATACGAATATTCAGGGAACTCGTTTAGTTTACGCTTTTCTGTTTCTGAAATAACAGGCCGCTCTAAAACAATTAAAAGGACAGACACTATCCCGATAAACGCGAATATAAAAATTATATTTATAATTGAAAGAATTTTTTTTGATTTATTTATATTCATTTTATTCCTTATCATTTGAAAATTAATATAAATATTATACGACTTTTATATAGTACAGTCAAGTCAAATGACTTAAAATTGTGCTATTTTTGAAAAAACTGTTTTCAAATGTAAAAAAGTATGCTATACGTAGATCTAGGATATGCATTGCTACGACAAAGGAAACGTGAAATTTTGCCCCCATACTTAGAAAAAGAGCTTGAAGAACAGCGGCTTTATATATTAAAAGTAAAATCTATAACCCATATAATGG
>JAVBPL010000079.1:0-3930 GCA_031549645.1 Ruminiclostridium sp.
TAATAATAGCAAGTACCACGCCTACTATTGCAAAGTAAATCCATGCTAGAGCCGAGCTGTAACCGTATTCGAGCATCTTTGATTGACCAATAACTAGCTTCATAACCGCATTATCGAAGTCAACAAAGGTGTCGATAACTGTATAAATCAGGTTTGCAAGAATCATCGGGCTGATAGTCGGGAACTTAATCTTCAAGAAGAATTCCCAGCCTGTCGCACCCTCCATAGACGCCGCTTCCTTAGCTGAGGTGGGTATTTGCTGAAGGGCTGAAAGGAAGATAAGTATTTGAATACCCGACGACCAAACATAATTGAGAATGTTACTGGTGGCTTCACTTATCATATCCGTGAAGCTTTGGCTCATCTGATAAATACCCATGAAGTTTAAGAACGAATCTACAAGGTCAGCCTTGAAAAGTGCGCTGAACTGGTCGCCGCTTGCTATACCTTGGGAAAGCATTTCGCCGTTTATAACCGAAATAACGGGTCCCGTGGCTATAAGCACTGGCAGGAAGAAGATGGCTCTCATGACCGTCCTTCCCTTGAATTTCTGATTTAGCAGCACAGCAATAAACAAGCTGAAAACCAGTATTAACGCAACCTTAGGTATGAGCGAAAGTAATGAATCCATCAAAGCTGGAACATATTTTTCGTCGGATAAAAATGCTTTTTTGTAGTTTCCGAAATCATTCCACTCGGTGTATACACCAGGCTTCGACATTCCCATTTCTTCAATACGAGTAACGTCTACAAGCTCGGTGTAGCAAAGGGAAAAATAAATCGAGGTGATAATCGGGATAATAAACATATATATTACGCCGACTATCCAAAGTCCTATAAATCCGTAGCCGTATAAGCCCTTTTTACGTTCGTAGGACAGAAGCGGTTTTCTGTGCTTCTTTGCGGGAGCTTCGCTAATTACTGCGTTTTCACTTGACATAATCCGCTTCTCCTTTCAGTCCGTAATCGTGCTTGTCAACCACGCTGCCGTTTACCTTTAAAATATTATTCTGGATATCGATATAAATTTTTGTGCCATCTGAGAAGGTGCTCTCTCTCTCAAAGGTCGAGATAACATCATATTTTGTGATATACTTGTCGGAAAGCCCCGTAACTACATCGGAATACATCTTGTATTCGTTAGCTGCAATATCTACCCAACCATTATATTTTGAATAATAATACGCATCATATCTGCTGTCCTCGAAATCCTTAGGCGAATTGTACATCATTTCATAATGGAGTGGTGTTCCTGTAACCATCGACATCAACATCAGGGACTCCGCATCTGAGCTTGCGTTCCTAGCTTTTGTGGTGTACGGAATTAAGCCGTGAATAACCATTTCATAGAACGGTATGTCATAATCAAAAATATCATAATTCGAGGAATAGAGCGGTATATCCGTAAGCCTGTCAACATAGGGGAGTGCATAAGCATTAGCACTCTGTGCGATTATTGAAATTCCATTGTCTTTCAGCTTTTTCATTCCGTCTGCGATAATCTCTGCGGTGTCCTTACGGTTGTAATACATTCTTCCGTCGGCTGTTTTCCGTGAGAAGTCGCTGTAAAGCCTGTAAGTAGCCTGGTCGAGTGAAACAGAGGTTGCACCCTCCTTCTTAAGCGAGCTTGCCATCTTTTCAAATACAGTGCTGAAATAATACGGCGAAAGTATTGTCCAATTTGGCTTCAGAAGCTCAGTTGCCGTACCGAAGGCATATTCGTAAGGTGTCTGTACTGCAATAGCCTTGGTAACCTGCTTCGAGGAGTTAAGCATATAGGAATAACCACTGCCCGAGCTGTAAAACTCCATGAAATTAAAGGACGGGGATAACGTGCCTCCGTTCGAGACAATATAACCTAGGAGAGAGTTATAATCCTTTTTGCCGCCAAGCTTGCCTGAATAATCCATGGTGGAGTTAACTTCACCCTTAACGCCCGAGGTGTTGAAATCCTTGTAAATTACATCAAGGTTCTTAACACCCTTATCGGTGAGCTCCTTAACTATGGTTTCAGCCTGTGAGTAGCTGGTAGCAATAGTCTGCATAGTAACAGGTATACCTAATACCGATTGCTGCTTCATTGTGCCGCCGTAAAGCGTCAGATAGAAGGGGCTATCATTTGCTGTCGCCTTCTGCGTTACGCCCATTTCGTTTATTAGATAACTGCGATATTTGTCTGCGACATCGGCATAATCCAGATTTTCTGCTGACATGGGATAATATCTTACCGCTATGTCGCCTGTCTTGATTTTACCAGTTTCGTAAACAACAAGCTCGCTGTTCTTGCCTGCCATGAAGAAGGAGTCAGTGGTACGAAGCTGGAAGTCAAACCATGCAGCGTTATAGCTGGTGGTGCTTTGTCCTGCTACGCTTGCTCTGACAACGGCATTTTCGTCACCCTCAGCCGCAACCACGAGCAAAGCATTATCATTAGCTTCACCTTTTTTTACAATACTGAACATGGGGAGATATACCTGCTCGTTTTTCGACGGCCAGCGTAGCTGTCCCACCGAATAATCACGTCCATAAACCTGCCCCTTATAGGTGTTCGCAAGTGTTTTCTGGTTGTTGAAGTTTATAACTGCACCCGAGCCATCTGGAACAATAATGTATCCATCCTCGTCAAGTCCCGCAGCACCGAAGTGTGACAGGAAGGAAAGGTCGATAAGGATTGCTCCGCTTGAGGACTGATCTGCCTTGTCCTCTACGATTTCGTCTATTATAACTCTGGCTTCTAATGAGCCGTCGTCAAGAAGCTTTACCGTGTATGGAATAGTGTAGCCTTGGGTTTCCATACGAAGCGTAAATTTTACACCGTCGGTGATTTTTTCGGTTTTAAGTCCGCCTTTTTTAATGGCATCAGCGGCGGTAACCTTTGTGGTGCGATGAGCCTGCGGATCGCCCGAGTTCACATATATCGGCGAAGTCATGGTTCTAATCTGTGGCGCCATTGCGAGAGGGTCATTCTCTGCATTAATAGGGCTGGACCACCAGATGTAGCCAGTAGACTTAAGCCTTAACGCAAAGGCTGCGGTAGCCTCGTTTACATAAAGCTGAAGGTCACCCTTTTCGGTCATGAGCTTCATTGCCGATAACGCTTCTTCCTCAGTCACAAGTGTGGCTTCGTCAATAAGCTCGGCAATTGCATCAAGGTCGATTTCCTCGTCAGCACTTTCGCCAGACGCTACTCCAGTACCGAGACCAAACAGCATTGACACCGCAAGTAAGGTTACAAGAGCAGATTTTCTGATTTTCTTATTTTTCATACAGTCTACCCCCTCCTACAAGCTAAATCGATACAGCAGCTCGGTGTAAATCGAGTAGCCGAATACGAATACCTGTTGAATCATTGTTATTAAGAGAATGGAGATGAATAAAACCACTACCATTCCCAAAATTGTAAGAAGGATAAATGCGATAGTCTTGGGGAGCGAATATTGATGGACTACCTTCATTCCCGAAATTACAAGTATCACCGACCATAAAAGCCCGAGATAATATATAAAGTCGAGGAAAGCACCCTCTGTTCTGAGCAAGAAATTACTGAGAAATGTAGTTACAAATGAAGATGCAACGTACGGAATTAATGCGTAAGCGGTAACACAGCAGATATTCTTCATTGAGCCTTCGCCATCAAAAAGGGTGGTTAACGCCCAGTTTGCAATAACCCAAACAAAGAAAAGCACTACTGTCGATGAAAAATATGGAACGATGTTGAAAATCTTTATCATTCCGCCGCCGAAAAGGAAGCCCGACATAGTAGCTGATAATACATTTGCGATAAAGAAAAGTAGTACAATTATCAGCGCGGCACGCATGGAATAGCCTTTTTTCCAACGCAAATCGTCGTATCCCTCAAAGGGGTGGCGAACAACATAGAAGGGCCATTTCCACTTTGGAAGGTCTAAATCAAATCTCATTTATTATCCC
>JAVBPL010000055.1:0-39754 GCA_031549645.1 Ruminiclostridium sp.
CTGGACGGGCAAAACAATTTCCGAAATTTATCGTCAGGCAAACAGCGGAGGTGTGTTGCTTTCGAGCATGGGAAACCCTGAGGACTTTCCTGTTTATTTTGATAAAATTCTACTCAATGCCTCTCAGGTGACAAATCCTCCGATAGACCCGCTTCGTGAGCCTATGGAAACCAGAACCTTCCTAGGTGCTAAGCCTAAGGAAATCGTCAGAGACGAAAACGGCAGGATTAAGAATAACTTAACTCCGCAGCTTGGTTTATCGATGCCTGTCATGTTTTCAGCCATGAGCTACGGCTCCATTAGTTATAATGCGCATGAAAGCCTTGCCCGTGCGGCAGAGGAAATGGAGATATTTTATAACACAGGTGAGGGCGGACTTCACGAGGATTTCTATAAATACAAGGATAACACGATTGTTCAGGTGGCATCAGGCCGTTTTGGCGTTCATCCCGATTATCTTAATACAGGTGCAGCTATTGAGATTAAAATGGGACAGGGTGCAAAGCCAGGTATCGGCGGACATCTCCCTGGGGCAAAGATTGTAGGTGATGTTTCACGCACACGAATGATACCAGAGGGCGGAGATGCAATTTCGCCTGCTCCTCATCATGATATTTATTCCATTGAGGATTTAAGGCAGCTTATTGACTCGTTAAAAGAAGCAACAAATTATAAGAAGCCTATTATAGTTAAAATTGCTGCTGTTCATAATATTTCCGCTATTGCAAGCGGTATCGCACGGAGCGGTGCCGATATTATCGCTATCGACGGCTTTAGGGGTGGAACAGGTGCGGCGCCTACCAGAATTCGTGATAATGTCGGTATTCCTATTGAGCTTGCGCTTTCGAGTGTTGACCAGAGACTTCGTGATGAGGGAATTCGAGATAACGTTTCGATAATCGTCGGCGGCAGTATCCGTTCAAGCTCTGATGTTGTAAAGGCGATTGCACTCGGTGCAGACTGCGTTTACATAGCTACGGCTACGCTCCTTGCTCTTGGCTGTCACCTTTGCAGAAGCTGTCAGCTCGGTAAATGCAACTGGGGTATCGCAACCCAGCGTCCTGAGCTTGTGAAACGTCTAAACCCCGATATAGGTTATAAAAGGCTAGTCAACTTAATGATGGCGTGGCGGCACGAAATCATGGAAATGATGGGCGGTATGGGTATAAACTCTATCGAAAGCCTAAAGGGAAACAGGCTAATGCTAAGAGGTATAGGCTTAAACGAAAAAGAGCTTGAAATACTAGGTATTAAGCATGCAGGGGAGTGAGGTGTGTTAATCATGAAACGTGTATATGTAAACGAAAAATGGTGTCTGGGCTGTCATCTTTGCGAATATTACTGCGCTTTTGCAGCGTCGGAGGAAACCGATATGTCAAGAGCATTAAAAGACATTCGTATTCACCCCAGAATTAGGATTGAAGAAAAGGACGGCATAAGCTTTGCTGTTTCCTGCCGCCACTGTAAGGAGCCGCTTTGCGTTAAGGGCTGCATCACGGGGGCTTTAAGCGTAAGGGACGGAGTGATAACCGTAGACAAGGACCGCTGTGTCGGCTGCTTTACCTGCGTGTTAAGCTGCCCGTATGGTGCCATTTCGGCTTCGGTATCGGATAACACAGGCTGCGCAGTACAGAAATGCGAGCTTTGCGCTATGACCGCTGATAAGGAGCCCGCTTGTGTAAAGGGTTGTCCGAATGGTGCAATTGTTTTTGAGGAAAGGGGATAAGCTGATGAAATATATAATTATAGGAAATTCCGCAGCAGGAATAGGCGCAGTCGAGGGTATAAGGCAGATAGATACTGACGGCGAAATAACGATATTTAGCAATGAGACTTATCATACATATTCAAGGCCACTTATCTCGTATTTCTTAAAAGGCAAAACTACCGAAAAAAACATGAAATATCGCCCCGATGACTTTTACGAGAAGAATAACTGCATCTTAAAATCGGGGGTAGCTGTTACCAAGATAGATGAAAAAAAGAAGCTTATATACTTTTCGGACGACAGTATTCAATATGACAGACTGCTTGTTGCCACGGGTTCTTCGGCTTTTGTACCAGCCTTTGAGGGACTTAAGACTGTTAAGGATATGTTTACATTTCAGACACTTGAAGATGCAAAGGCTTTAGAAAAGGTTCTGACTCCCGATAAAAAGGTTTTGATTGTGGGTGCAGGGCTTATAGGGCTTAAATGCGCCGAGGGTATTCATGGCAGAGTAGGTGAAATTGTGGTGGTCGATATGGCGCCTCGTATTCTTTCAAGTATTCTCGACACTGATGCGTCTGATATGGTTAAGGCACATATCGAAAGAACAGGTATATCGTTCAGGCTTTCTGCTGGGGTAAAAAGCTTTTCAGGAAATACAGCGATGCTTTCTAATGGAGAAAAAATAGACTTTGATATACTGGTGCTTGCGGTGGGCGTTAAGCCTAATATTAATCTTCTGAAAGGCGTTGCGGAAATAAACAGGGGTATTGTTATTAATGAAAAATCAGAGACTTCGGCTGCCGATATTTACGCCGCTGGGGACTGCACCGAAACAACCGATATATCGGCAAACGAGAATAAAATCATGGCACTTCTTCCGAATGCATATATGCAGGGTGAATGTGCAGGCATAAACATGGCAGGCGGCGAAAAGGTCTTCGATAAGGCTATACCTATGAATGCTATCGGCTTCTTCGGACTGCATATTATCACGGCAGGAAATTATAAAGGGGACACATATAGTGAAAACGATGATAGCAAATATAAAAAGCTTTTTTATAGCAATAATAAATTAAATGGCTTCATCATGGTTGGAGATGTCGATAAAGCGGGGATTTATACCGCTCTTATTAGAGAACAAGCCCCGCTTGATACGATAGATTTCGGGCTTATATGCAGGACACCAGGCTTAATGGCTTTCACAAGAGCCGAAAGACAAGTGAAGCTAGGCAGGGCTTAAGGAAAGGGAATGGGTATTATTATGAACATCTCGGCAGAAAACATGGATTTTCGCTCATTAAATCAGCAGATACGTGACTGCGATGATGATATATGGGTTGATAACTGCTTTGGGCAGCGGTTCATCGGAAGTGGGCGTAAGCTAAAAAGTATTTACATCAAGGGTACGCCAGGGAACGCGCTGGGCGCCTATCTTGACGGTGCCACTATTACGGTGGACGGCAATGCGCAAGATGCTGTTGGCGATACCATGAATGATGGTAAAATTATAATCCACGGAAATGCAGGCGATGCACTTGGTTATTCAATGCGCGGCGGTAAAATCTATGTCAAGGGTAATGCGGGTTACCGCACGGGTATCCACATGAAGGAATATAAGGAGAAGAAGCCTGTTATCATTGTTGGAGGACGGGTAGGCAGCTTTTTGGGTGAATATCTAGCAGGTGGGCTTATTGTAGTTCTCGGTTTCGGTACGGACAGGGTTCCTGTGGGGAATTTTACGGGTACGGGAATGCATGGCGGTAAAATTTTCCTCAGAACAAGCACCGAACCGCAAATTCTGCCAAAGCAAGTGACGGCGGAGCTTGCAAGCATTGAGGAGCTTGCCGAAATAAAGCCTTATCTTAATGAATACTGCGGTTATTTTGGCATGGATGCCGACAGCATCATAAGAGATAGATTTTATGTGTTAAAACCCAATGCTAAAAATCCTTATAAAAGACTATATACTGAGAATTAATTAAATTAGCTATATTAACATAATATTTATTATAAACTTGTACATTATTACTAAATTTAGCTGTAACACTTGCTGTTTTCGACAAAATGCTTTATAATATTTACATAGTGAACCGAAAAGAAAAGTGATACAGACTATGATTTTAGTTTTTGCTTCATTCCTTGTAAGTATCAGAAAGGCATGATCATATATGGGAAAAGTTATAATACACTCATGGGCATATAACGCTGAAAAGACATTACCAAGAACAATTGAAAGCATTTTAAAACAAAGTTATAAAGATTGGGTGTTGGTTCTAACTGATAATGCCGCTACTGATTCGACTGGGTAAATAATTCGTGAATATGCAGAACAAGATGAACGAATTATAGCGCAAACAAACAAAGTTAATTATGTTTGGGAGGAGGGTAACGCTTGGTGGCATTATATGTGGAGTGCCGATGTTGATGATTATATGTGCTTTATCGACGCTGATGATGAATATAAGCCTGATTTTTTGGAAAAAATGGTTAGATTTATTAATGAATATAAGCTTGATATTGCTGTAGGTGGAAATGATTTTATTGATCCGAAAAACAACGAGATAATAGAAGTCAGAAAGCTTAATGATATTTTGATTTTAGAGAATGAAGGCTTTTCAGATTTTTTTCCTATTTATCACAGGTTTGCTCGGACTGTATGGGGAAAACTTTATACTGTAAAAACAATGCGTCTTTTTGACCATTCAAGAAGTGTTCCCAATTTACTTTACGGAGGCGATACATGCGAAATGTTTGAACGTTTTCGTAACGCTTCTCGTGTTGGTATTTATCCCGAAGCGTTTTATAAATATTACGTATATCCGAAATCTACTTCAAAACAATTTGACCCCAGACGTATTGAATCAGATCAAATCCTCCACAATATGATGATTAGGTTCCTTAAAGACAAAGTTGGTTATGTAAACGACCAAAATAACGAATACTTGTTAGGTGTGTATTTAAACGCAGTTAACGACACCCTAAAGGTGATATATAATTCGGAGTTAAGTATACAGGAAAAGCACTTAAATATGCATTGGCTGTTTACATGCGACACAACAAAAGAGCTTGCTTCACATAATTTACAGTATTTTCCAGAGTTAATTAAGCAGAGAGAGGATTTATTTAATTCGATTTTTGATTATAACATGCGGACAAGAGAGCTACGCAGTGACGAAGGCTTGCAAAACATCGCAGAAATATTTGCTGCGATTAAGATTTATCCTTTTCAATTTGAAAATTGGAATGACCTTGAAATTTTTACTTTATTACTAAATATGAGAGCGGTGTCTGAGGATATCGAGTTTATAGGAAGGATAAATAACTTAATTAAATCGTTGTTTTCAGACAAACCATTATTGGTTGAATTCAATACAGATGAGCTTGTCTTTTTCAAAGATATTATAATTTCAATATTGACAAATAATTTAAACGAGACTGTTTTGCTTATTGCCAATGTATTCATCAATAATCAAGAGGTACCGTTAGGTTCTGAGCTTAAGCTTTTATTGCTTGGACTTAATGTTGCGGCAAAACTTGAGTTAAGTGATTATTTTGTTTATTTTAAGAAGCTACATATTTCCTTTTTAATTGATTTAGGGGAAAAGGAATTAGCACTAGCCGAAATATCAGACTGGGAAAGCCTACTCCCTGGTGACGAAGATCTCGGTAATCTACGAAATAGGCTGATATAATAAGCTTGAAATGAATTAGCGGGGAAAGCTTAATAAATAACATATATAGTGATTAGGGGTATAGTGTGGAGATAAAAAATCGAATTGTCGCTGTAATTTTTAGAGTGCTGCTTTTGGTCGGCTGCGGTATAGGATTATATTTTAACTCGGGGCTGCCTAATGGAGCGCTTAGTCCTGCCATGTTTAATTACTATACAATTCAGAGCAATCTGATTGTGTTTGTGTTTTTTATTTACATGCTTATTGATACTTTTGTAAAGATTAAAAGCACGGGGGTTAAAGGCGTTTTAGATGCGCCTCGGTTCAAGGGCGCTGTTACAATGATGATAACAGTGACATTTCTGGTTTATCACTTTATGCTTTTGCCCATGATGTTTTCGATGAGCGGGGGCGAGGGCGTAATTAACCCTGCGAATATTCTAGTGCATTATTTTACGCCGATTATGGTTATTATAGATTGGCTCTTGTTCGATAAGAAAAATCGATATAAATGGTATGACCCGCTTATTTGGCTTATCATACCGTTGGCGTATTTCGGCTTTGCTGTTATAAGAGCGGAGGTTTCCAGTATGTTACTTCCTACGGGCAGCAGATACCCGTACTTCTTCATAGATATTGATGAATTAGGCTTAAGTGCAGTGCTTATCAATGTAGCGGTTCTGATAATGGCATTTGCAGTTTTAGGATATATTATCTATTTCATCGGAAAGATACATGTTGCTCATAAAAAGCTGTATTTTGGCTCAAAGTCTGTATTTAGGTAGAATAAAGTTACTTTCGCAAACTGTACATAGTTTGTTAACACCTCGGTAAATAGTCATTTACCGAGGTGCTTTTTTGTTGACTCGGCTAATTAATAAGTGATATACTAATCTTATATGTAAGCAGTTGATTTTATAATTGCAGAAGCAGAAAATATTTTTTATACAGGAGGACACAAAAATGAATGAAATTAAGAAACAAGGCGAGTTGGCAGAGGAATTAACACTCGAGGATTTGGCAAAAGTGACAGGTGGCTCGGGTACTGGTAATGTGCCGAAAACCCAGCCTGGTGCATTGGACCCCTGGACAGCGCCAAGAGCCAATGTTGATATTCAAGGCGGGGTTGGTGGTTCACAGAGTGGCGATGGCTCAGACTAAAGATTAGAAGTTTGAAACAAATTTTCATTACCTTTTGTTTTTACAGGTTAAAATTTGTTTCAAACCGCTCAATGACAAGCTCAAACGGTAAACTCGCTTGTCATTGGCGTAAGAGGAAGGATGGTCATAAAAATGTCTATTGTGGGTGTTGTTTGACGTAAAAATTAGTTATATAGGGAGAGAAAGCATGTTTAAACGTATTGTGTCTTTTGTGCTTGTTGTCGCAGTTTTGTGTTCATATCTGCCGACATATGCACTGGAATTGGATCTTGAACAGTTCGAGACGAGCGAGGAGCTAAGGCTGGCTATTATGGGTGAGGATATGTGGGTGGAGAACTACCCACATGGATTGTTTAATTTCATAGGAACAGAATATATTCTCTCTGAGGACAACGCTTACTATGAATTTGCCATAGCGAGACAGGGTGGAACTGCGGGAGAGGTGTCGGTTGATATAAAAGCAATTGATGTATCGGCGGAGTATGGCGAGGATTATACTATCCGCATATATGAGGGTCTCGATAAGTTCGGGAAATATCATGATGCCAAAAGAGACGAGAATTCCGTTCCACTTATGAACACCATAGCAGATAACCCCGAGACTAATTTAAGCGGCTTGTCTGATACATCTGAACAGCAGGAGTCTGGGGAGGATTTACAAGAGTCTGAACCGAAATATACTCCCGGAGCGAGCGATGATGATGAATACACCGAGCTTACAAAATATGTAAATGAAAATGAAAATCTTTCTCTACGCGAAGCAAAGGCAGTATATACTGGTGTGGAAAGCGACCGCACCGATTGGAAGGAAATTGACAGTAGCACCGCGGCTGAGCTAAAGGAAGCACATAATGAATTATATTCATCAATCCCAGGTGCAACTGGTACCGTTCATTTTGCAGACGGCGAATATATTAAGTTTTTACGCATAATACCTGTAAATCACAACAAACCTGTGGGGCACCGCCAGTCCATACTTGTGTTGCAAAATGCGACGGGTGACTCTGAAACGGGCGAATTTTATACAGCGACGATGCAAATTCTCGATGATAAAGCCTTGGAAGCGGGAACCTTTGAGATAGCCGAAGCAATAATAACGGCAGATGGCGAAAAGGCACAGGTGACTGTTCTACGTTTAGGAAGCACCGTAAACACAGAGGTGGTTGTAGTCGGTACGGTGGAGGATACCGCTTTGCCTGGTGCCGATTATGCCGCTGGCTTGACTGAACTGACATTCATACCTGGCATGACTATGCAAACCGTAACAGTCGATATTTTACCAAATATATATAGAGATACCGAGCGAATATTCTATATTTGTCTCGGAGATGAAAACGAGAATATTAATAAAGAAAAAGCCAGCTGTGAGGTTCGTGTACCTGCTTCAGAGGGTGCAATGGGTGCAAGCGAAATCAGTGCTAGGCTGAGCAGTTTAATGTTTGAAACGAATGAGTTTTCCGACGGAGGATTATTACAGACCTTTTCCGCGGAGGTAACGGATAATTCTGTAAATGGGAGTGTTTTGGCGGAGCAGATTTCGACTTATGGTTATCCACCCGAAGGGGAAGACGAAGTCGGTGTATGGTATATGAGCCCGTTAGACTTTTTTAATGAAAAATCAAACAGACATTACGCCTGCGATGTCGGGGGGCAAAAAGGGTATCTTAGGCTGGAAGCATCTAATGATTTAGCATGGGCGCATGATAATATCACTAGGCTTTATGGTGTTGATAGAATAAGCTATTATGTTATAGGGGATGCCACGAGTAATTTTACCTTAATGCTCGAAATTCGGGGTGGAGATTTCAATCCTGATATAAGCGACAGTAAAATAGAACGCAACCACGGCAAATATACACAGAGCATAAATGTAGGTATTTCAAAAAACAGATGGACAAATACAAGCATCGGTCTCTATATGTGGCAAGGGCGTAAAGAGTGGGCTAAGCAGGATATATATAACTTTAAGCTGCATCTAAAGCGATATAATATTGAAATTAATGATGCGGCAAAACTTAATACTAGAGAACTTAAAATTACAAACGGCAGTCTCAGCACGGCAAACAGCACTTCATATAACCCTGGTAAATTAATTGCAACCAGTATTTACTCTAATGTAAATAATAAGTTAAGTCTTTCTGCCGATGGAAAATCCTTTGGAGCTTACCGTTCTGATTTTATATCCTTTGAGGTTGAATATTCTAAAGATAATGAAGGCGGTAAATTAGCTAAATATATAGGATATGAGGTTGGTATTCAAAATAGTGAGGGGATAGTCGAAAAATGGATACAGTTTGATGGGACAGAGCTGCGCCTGGACATTGCTTTTTATGAAAAAATGGGAGTTTCGTTACTCACGTCAAGTAAAGACGCTATCCAGATTAGGCCTAGATTTGAAAGTGTAAAAGCGGCTAAGGTCATTTTTACCCGCGCAAATGCGGCTGGGTATTATGCAAATCTTGGGGTAAATGTAGATAACAAAGAATTTACAAGCGGCATAAATATAGGCGACACCATAATTGATATATCGGCAGTAGGTACCTCGGGTACCTCGCTTACACCTACATTCTCGTGTTCCTACTCGAATTCTGGTGATGGGAAAGGAGCAAGTCAAAGCAGCAGCGATGAAAGATTTATTGTTACAGATAAATCGGGTGCAAATGCTATCGGAAAGCTTTTAATAAAAAGTGCTTATACTAAACTCAATTTAACCTTCAGTAACCCAACAGTCACTATAAAAGCAAATCCCAGCTTTTATCCCCTATACCCAATTAACTTAAAATATACGGTAGATGGAGTTGTGTATGATGTGGCTACGAAGCGAGAAGAGCTTACCAAGAAGATGGAATTGATATATAAAGAAGATAAGGATGCAAGTATTAAGCTTGAGTTTGCCACTGCGATAAGCAGTGCGGCTGCATATAAAAACTTTGGTGAACCAGAAAGAGCCGTTTTAACTGTATATTCGGCATCAGGTTCGCCTCGTGGAGAAGGAATTAACTTAATTCTTAAAAACGGAATATATAGTTTTAGTGGTAAATTAAAGGAGCTGAAATGGCAAGCGGGTGATTATGCCACAGTGCATTTCTCGAAGGGTGAAGGAAAGAATGAGAAAAAGACAACCAAAACGGTTATAGATTTCCTAATTACTACGGAAAATGCGGTTATGGTAACCAGTCCTATATTTGATGTTGGTTATATTAATAGTCCTATAACCATTAAAGATGCTTCACCGACTACTGAGTATGTTATGCGTGGAACGGCCGTGGGAGAATTTATTACAACCTGGCGTAATATGTCAATGGATTTCGATGATGACGGCAAGGAATCATTTGAGGAAAAAAAGGCGGCGGTGGACCTCTTAAAAGCTTTGGGTTACAGTGGGGAGCTCAATTATAATTCAACGGAGGAAAAATTTTCAGAGGTAAGAAATTCAGCCGTTTTTTACGGAGATACTTTTTCAATAAAGCCTAAATATTTTCCCAATACAAAGATTTATTACAGCTTCGTGGAAAGAGCTAACTCCAATAGCGGCACAGTTACTCTTGCGCTTGCTTATACAGGGAACACGGTGCTTAATCCGAATGTTACAGGGAGTCCTCGTCCTATAAGAGATGCAGTCGTTATGGTTGGCGGAAAGGTGCTCGAAATAAAGGAGGTTGGGGAAAAAGAAGTCATATATGAACTAACAGATGACACCTTTCAAAGCGGTATGTATTACGTCGGAACAATCTATGATGAACCGTTTCAATACCAGTTCATATGCCAGCCGGATACCGCAGCCAATATAGAGATTAATCCAAGCAGAGTTCTGGCACCTATTAATTTTAAGGCTGAGCAGGAAGAAACTTATGAAAAAGATTACAAAACATATTACGAGTATAAAAAACTTGATTTAGAAACTAAAAATGGAAGTGCTGAGGTAAATATATATGATAAAAATATTAAGTTTACATATGAGTTCAGCAATGCCTCACAGGGAATAACGCCTAGTAAATCAAAAATAAGGATATACAATGGCAAAACCAACAAGCTGCGATACGAGTACGAGGTTGTACCTAAGGGTACCAAGCATGAATTTATTATAAACCCGTACCGTGCAGGTATAAAGCCAGGAGACATAATGTCTATTAGTGCAATATATCAAGACCTAGATGGTAAAGATACCGAGTTCCCTGAGGTGTATGTCGGCTTAACATTCATGCAGCCGTTAACCGCAGTTACGATAGCGGCAAGCTTCTTTTCGGGTGTTGCGCCTGTTTTAAGCCTGCTCGGTAAGGTGATACCTGAGTTTGATTTAGGCAGCTCGGTTACTGATGTAGATAACGCGTTTGCTAAGTCAACTGTTACCGATAGTGATGGAAACGAAAGAAATTTCAAACAGATTACCTTCGGTTTTATGGAAAAAAACGTGAACATGGATATAAAAGACGGCATAATACAAGCAGTTAAGAAACCCAAGGACAAGGAAAAAGACAAAGACAATTCCGTTGAGGGAAAATTATCTAGTGGAGGAACGGACAAAAAGGGTACAAGTGATACAGTTAAAAAGGGAGTAGATGAAGACAAAGCCAAATCATCAACCTCAGGCGAAGGCGCACTCTCGTTTAAATTCAAAATGGCGATAACCATTATATTGGAAGTGGGTACTATGCCTGACCCAAATATAAAGGGTGTATTCGGAAAAGATGGTTACCATTACTTTAGTGCATTTGTGATAGTAGCCACTGCCGAAGCAAGCGCAAACTATAAATCAACATTCGTAACGCCTATTGGAATACCAGGGACAGCGTCGATATCCGCTACGGGAAAAGCTGTAATGACATTCGGTGTGGAGGCGGACCATGACAATCCATATTCAGAGATGTATAAGCTTTCGGATAAAGGGACTGTCACGTTTAATCCTATGGATTATTCGATGTATACAAAATTTTATCTGGAGCCGAGTATTACAGTAGGTGCCGGTTTAGGGTGGGATATGGCGGGCGTAGAGGTATCAGGTAACGCCACCTTTGATTTTAATTTTAGCGCACCTGTATTAAACTCAAATGTAAAAGCAAAAGGCGACGGCGGTCTAGTTTTTTCCGCATGGATTTCCGTAAATATATTGTTCTTTTCTAAAAAATGGACGTTATATCAATCGGACCATATAACGTTGTTCGATACAAGTAGTAAAAAATCGGTGCAAAAGCTCTTAAGCAATCCGTATATGAATTATGCGTATAAATCGGTAGGAGATATTGACGATGAAAATATTCTAACACGTGATTATCTAGAGAACAAGAGCGACTGGCTGGGCGATGCCTCAATGCGCCTGTTTGCTGTCAGAAGCGGAGAAAAGGTGCTGATAAACAGCGCGTACCCGTACCCTGAAACCAAGCTCGTTGACCTTGGTAATGGTAAAAATATGCTACTCTTTGTTGATGATGCGGCGGATAGAGACACTAGAAACAGAGCTATACTGAAATACAGCATAGGCTCTGGACAAACATGGTCTGCACCGATAGCGGTAGAAGATGACGGCACATGGGACCAGCAGCCAGATGCGTTTTTGGTTAATAACAAGGTTTTGATTGTATGGTGTGATGCGGGTAGAAAATATACAAGCGACGATGACGAAATAACCACAATGAAGGAAACCGATATAACGGGTGTATGGTATGATATTGAGAGTGACAGCTTAGGTCAGCCGTTTGAAATCACACATTCAAGAACGGGTGACGACAATGCGGATATAAAGCCTAAAATCTCGTTCAACGATGATTACAGCGAGCTTATGCTTTATTATACTAAAATTGATTATGAGGACCGCTGGAAGGGCAGAGATGAAAACTCATACAACACCGACGACTTAACGTTGGCCCCAAAAGAGCTTAACGAGTCAGATAAGGCTCTCTACGGCGATATTGTGAATGGTTATAATACAATAGTGTACCGCAAGGCGACACTGAACAGTAATAATGAATATGTGTGGAGCTCTGAATATAACCAAAACGAAGGCTTCACAGATAAACAGGCAGCGCAGTTCTACGGTCAGCGGTTCCTTGATTTGGCAATAAGCACCG
The DNA here is from genome assembly GCA_031549645.1 of Ruminiclostridium sp. GTDB lineage: Bacteria > Bacillota > Clostridia > Oscillospirales > Ruminococcaceae > Ruminiclostridium_E. Next base: position 12,609 of record JAVBPL010000055.1, read on the forward strand.
AGATAACTGAAACAGAGGAAATAATAACCGAGGCAGTAGACAATGAAACAATATCATCTACAAAAGTAACCCAAACTGCCGCTTATAAAGAGCTAATAAATGACCCCCGTGTTGTTGATTTTGACCTGACAAGCTACAATGATTTAGCTGTTTTTGCTTATACCGTGGATACAGACTCAAATATCAGCACGGGCGGCGACCAAAATCTCTACATACAGCTATATGATTATCAACTTGATTACTTTGTTTATCCAATTATAATAAGCGGCGGGGGCAGTATATCGAAGCCGCAGTTCATAAGGGTAAATGAGTATACATATCTGTACTGGATTGAAAACGGTGATATTAAATGCATTAATATTTCCAGCCTCATACAGACGAATTTAGAACTGATTGATGTAACAGGTTCCCCCGCTGGCTTCCAGGACAAAATATATGTTGCAAGGAAGGGCACAGGGGCTGTTACTCCGATTACCGCAATAGAACATGCACAGGATAAAGAGATAAGCGAATTCGACCTTCAGACTAACGGCAACGAGCTTTATATAATCTGGACAGATTATGTTCTTACTTATAAAGACGGGTTACAGCCAGGTGACGAAGGGACGCAGAACTTTGAAAATGTAAATAGGGAAAAGCAGATATTTGCTGCATATTCGTCACCCGATAATACTGACGGATATGGTAAAATGTGGTCAAACCCTGTTCAAGTAACCTTCGGTGAGGGTGTAAGCTACAGCGATATTTCCTTCCTTGTGAACGACGACTCATCTTTACTTTTGAGCTATGTAAGGCACGAACAAGAGCTTGTAGACGGCGTTTATACCGAAAATGTTACCGATAGGAAGCTCGCTGTAAACAGACTGGAAATAACAAGCACCGCAGAGTTTGGTGAAATAACTATGCCAGAGAAAATACTTGCAGAAACGCTTGTACCTATCAGCATTGAGGTTACTAATACAGGAGTTAAGCCCATTCTCGAGCCGCAGTATAAGGTGCAGGTTAAAAATAATGGCGAAATCACCTTTGAGAGTGAATGGATTACCGCAGAAAAATACCTCCTAGGCGGCAGCACCATGAAGGTTATTTATCCGTTTATACTCTCGAATTTAGATGGGGCAAGCATTGTATTCGTGCTTGATGACGGTATAGAGGAAATCTATCATGAGGAAGGGATTTTTGCCTCGCCGAATATTGACATAAATATAGATGCTGCAACTTTAACAGGTAAAAACAAGGCTCATGTGTTGTTCGATGTTTGTAACGTGGGTAATCTTGATTTTGACGGGATATTGAACTTAACGAATGAGCCCTTAACTCTTAAAATAGGCGAAAAGAAATCCTTTATGCTTGATGTGCTAAATCTTGAGTTTGGCAGTGCGGTTACGTTGGAGGACGGCTCGCTTCAAAGCTCGGCTCCCATAAGCATAAAGGTAAGTGGTGGCGGTTATGAATTCGAATTAGTGACCGAGGTGTTTAAAAATGCAAGCGAAGGCATAAAGAATGCCCTCGAAAGTGTTAATTTTAGTCCGACACTTACAGCTAGAATGACCGCGGGTGAAGTGTATGCCATGAATATACCGTTCGACATACCAGACGAGCTTGAGATTGTTTACGGAACCTCTGACAGCGATATATTACTGGTAGATTATGACGGGTATACATTCCCGATTGCTGATGGTGCTGCGAAAATTACTGCAACCCTTCGCCCTAAATCAACCACAGTATCGGCGAGGGAGGACGGCTACGATATTGTGAACGACTGGTATAATTACCCTGACGAAATAATCAAGCAAAAGACCTTTGAAATAACAGTTGGTAATAGTGGCACGGGGTATATACCAGAACCTTATCCTAATAGCTTAACTCCAGAAGAAGTTGTAGAAGATACCGACAATGATGATGTTGATAAATTCGATGATGATGATGTTAAATCCGATGATGATGATTTTAAATCTGACGATAACTATGATATGAGTATTGGTGACAGTGACTCTGATGGAGAGGACGATGAAAGTAATAATAATAACAACAATGACAGCAGCTCAGACGAATCGGGCATGAACAATAATTCGACGGACCGTAATCCTGCAACAGGAATGTCGAATACACTCGCTTTAATTGTGGTTTTTGTTACTGGTACAGTTTTGGCCGTTTCACGTAAAAAGAACAGATAATCGCATTAACTAAAGGAGAGGGCTCTTAAAAAGAAAGGACTATATATGAAAAAATTTACGATATTGATATTAGCTTTAATATTATGTGCTACATTAACGGGTTGCGGAGGCAATATAGGAGAAGTAGTCACAGACGAGAGTTCTGCCGAGGATTTTAATTTATCGGATTTATTTAGTCTGTTGTCTGGTGACAGTAAAACGTTTGAATTCGATTACGGTATAAAAATAAATCTCAGTAACGGATTAGATGAAGCTGCTTATGAGCTTAATGATAACGAGACCTTTGTCTTTGAAACTCCATCGACAGATTATGCATCTATATATAGCTTAAACTGCTATTGTGTGTCGGAGGATACCCGTTATCCCGCCTTTAGTCTTTATGTGTTCGGTGATACCGACTGGAACGATATTGAATTATCATCTGGTGCAATAAAAAAATGGACAGGGGAACTAACGGGGTACGAGGTACTCAAAACATCTTCAAATCTTGTGTATGTACTTAAAGCAATAAACAACGATATAACACAGGCGGATACTGGGCTTAATGACCACGCTTATGAAGCATATTCAAGCATAATCTCTGATTTTATGTTCGATATGTTTAACAATTATGCAGGTATAATTGAAATTTCAGAAATTGAACGAACATTACCCGATGCCGCTCACAAAACCGAAAGCGTTATATGTGATTACGGATATTTTAAGCTGTCTATTCCCACATCATGGAATTATAATGATTTTGATGTAATAGCCGAGGATTTAAGCGAGTCAGAATATGGATTTAGTGGTTATTCTGCACTATATAATGCAAGGTATATGTTCCATATTGCAGAGGGCTCGGCTGTTGAAATGTTCAATATATGCTTTATGCCTGATGAATCATATGAGGATATGATAAAGTCCGGTTACGATTATTATAAAGTTTATACTGATAACGGAAACACACTTGCAGTTGGCATAAATAACCAGTGCTACGATGATGATGCGAGCGAGGAGCTTAAAGCCAAGGCAGAGGAAATGCTTAACGCCGTAAAGGATTATAACAGTTTCTTTGTTCTGGATTAATTAAAAATGGCGAATTTTGGTTGACAACGGCGAGTTTGCTTGTTATTATTAGTATAAGAAAAAACATGAGGTACCCGTCGATGAGTAATCGCAGGAGAACAATTCTAATCACAATCGTGTTTGTTGTTATTGTAATTATTCCTTTCACATTCATAAATCGAATGCTTACAAGAGGTATAACAGTATACAGTGTTGACATGGATAACGGTGTTATGGATTTAACTGGCATAGATTTTACAAATGGGGTAGCGATGAGAGGCGCTAACATCGAATGCTTTATAAATGAACTTGTTACACCTGAACAGATTGAAAACCGCACTGGTGAATTTTACAAAAGCTTCCCCGATGTATCGCAATTAACTACCAGAATACAGGTATTAGTGCCTGAGAACCGTGAATATATGATTTATTTTAAAAGCACAGATTTTGTGTCAAAAATATATATCAACGGCAAGCTTCAGAAGGAAATAGGCATCATCGGGGACAGTTATGAAAATACAGTGCCTAGAACTGAATATTATTATTTCAGTGTATATCCGATTAACGGTCAGATAGAAGTCGTTCAGCAGAGTGCAAATTACTATTCCGCTTCAACTGCGGGGCATTATGTAAATATCAGCTTTCCCGAGACGGTAAAAGCCTATATTACTAAGCTGCAATTCAACGACACACTCAGAATAGCAATATTTTTTACTGTTTTTATTATTCATCTTGGGTATTTTATGTTTCACCCAAGACTTAGAGCAAATATATACTTTTCGATGATTACTCTAGTTTTCTTTATTCGCGAGGGATTAATGGGTTTTAAAATGTGGGCGGCTCTTATTCCCGAAATATCATGGTTCGTTTTATTCAGGGGCGAATATATTACAGCCTGTTTATGCTGTATCTTCTTTTTATTGTATATAAGCAGTTTTTTCGATAAACTTATTAATAAGAAGCTCTTAGCGATTTTTATTCTTTGGAATATTATCTATATGGCAATAATTCTAATCGCACCCCCGATGGTTTTTACAGGCTTAATGAAATACTATTCCATAAGCCTAGTTGTCATTATTATATATATTCTGGTACGCTTATTGATGCATATACGCACATTCGCAACAGAACAGTATATTTTACTTGTAGGTATGCTTATTTTGTTTTACGGGGTAATCGAGGATTTGGTGTTTTATCAAACCTTTGCGGTGCAGACTCCTTTTATGGGGAGCGGCACAAGTGTGGGTATTATGGTTTGTGTATTTGTGCAGATGCTCGCGTTGTTTTTGCGTACACAAAGGGATATTTACGAGGCAAGGGAAGCCAGTCATCAGCTAGCAATTCAAAACACCCTGCTTGATAAAACAAATAGAATGAAAACTAAGTTTTTAGGCAACATATCCCATGAGCTCAAGACACCTTTGACAATTGTCTCAAATTATACCGAGCTTGCTCGGCTCCACGCTGAAAGAAAACAGCCTAAAGATGAATATATTATTCGAAACATGAAGCTTGCTTCCTCCGAAACAGAACGCATTGCACTGATGGTTTCCCAGCTGCTTGATGTAGTGCGAATTGAGGAGGCAAGCATGAAATACGACTTTTCAAGGGTGAACATACAGCAATTAATCGAACAAACCATAAATAACTATTTCCCTGTGTTAAATAAAAACCACAATACTATACACACTATGATTGCCGACAATCTGCCATATGTTTATGCCGATAAGGAACGCATAAAGCAGGTAATAGTAAACTTAATCACTAATTCAATACGATTTACGAAAAATGGTGAAATTACAGTAGGAGCAAAGCCCGATGAAACCTACGAAAAAGTAATAATATATGTCAGCGATACTGGATGTGGTATAAGCAGAGAGCAGCAGGGGCATCTGTTCGAGCGGTTTTATACAAGTGAAGAAAAGGACACAGGCTCGTCAGGGACTGGACTCGGATTATATATCTGTAAATCCATTATTGAAGCTCATGACGGCAATATCAGCGTTGAAAGTGAGCTAGATATAGGCACTACAATGACCTTTATGCTTTCGGTATATAATAAGGAGGGATAAGTGAAAAACACAATATTATTAGTTGATGACGAAACGGATATCCTCCTTACAAACTGCGAATATCTCGAAATGAATGATTATAGTGTGATTAAAGCGGAGAGTATAAAGGAGGCACAGGAAAAGCTAGTGTTAAAGCCTGATTTGATTGTGCTTGATATAATGATGGCTGACGGTTCGGGGCTGGATTTTTGTAAAAGTATCCGTGAGTATTTGACTACACCGATTTTGTTTCTTTCCTGCCTTAACGAAACCGAACAGGTAATTGAAGGCTTTAAAACAGGCGGAGACGATTATTTGACGAAGCCATATCGGCTCGACGAGCTGGCTGTACGATGTGCGGCTCTGCTCAGACGCGTGGAGATTGATAAAAAGGATATGCCTGGGAAAATAGTTACAGGCTCGCTTACACTTAACTGGCTACAACGCACCGTATATCTTAACAGCATGGAGGTTGTTTTACAGCCGAAGGAATTTGCTTTGCTGCTGTATTTGGTGCAAAATGCTGGGCAGGGCTTTACCGCTGATGAGTTGTACTCGGCGGTATGGGGCAGCATAGGCAGCGATGATGTAAGAACAGTTAAGGCGCATATTTATAATTTGAGAAAAAAACTAAATATAGACGATAACTCTCCCTTTTCAATTACTATGAAAAACCGCAAGTTTTATATGTGGCAGACCAGAAATCAAATTAATAGCAAGGAGATATGATTATGAATAATCAACAATTCTTCACGACAGAAGAAGTACTGGGCGACAATACAATATGTTTTACGGCCGTCGGCAGGATTAATACACTAACCGCAGGCATATTACAGGAAAAGCTAGAAAAGGCCTTGAAACAGGAATATTTAAAAATAATAATCAATATGTGTCAGGTGGAATATTTGAGCTCTGCTGGTATTCGCGTGCTTGTCAGTATCTATAAAAAAGCAAAATCAATAGGCAGGAATTTTTACGTCAGCAATCCTTCAGAAAATGTGGTAAATGTCCTAGGCCTCACAGCACTTGACGAAATGCTGTTAAAACTGTAAATGATTAAGAGTAAAAATAGAAAGCTCCAACTCAAATTTTTGACAGGACTCCTTATTTTATCGGTTGTACTTTCGCTTACACTAAGCCTTGCGATTGCAAGTAAATACCGTGAGAGTATGGAAAGGTATTATACCAAGGTCGCGTTTGACCAAGCGAAAATAGCAGCAGAAATCATAGATGGTGATGCTGCTATACGTTATTCCAAGACATTTGTAATGGATAACTATTATGATGAAATCAGTCGATATTTACTGTACATAAAAGAAACGGTAGGGCTTGACTATATTTATGTTGTTGTGCCGTACGAGGATAAGCTGCTTTATATTTGGGATGCAGGCAGCGATGATGAAAACGTCTATAAAATAGGTGCGGTAGGTGAATACTTCGGTGACGGCGATATGATTATGGAGAACGCGCTGAAGCATTCCGATAAAACGACTGTTATCATTACTAATTCTGAGGAATACGGATACCTCGCTTCTGCTTATGCCGCGATTTTTAATTCTGAGGGAAGCTTTGCTGCTATGGCTTGCGTAGATATTTCGATGGATATGATAAACCACCAGATAAATGAGTTTGTCATTGCGATAATATTTATTGTTGGTGGTATTTTACTTTTATTCATTATAGCTTATTTTTTCTTTATTCGTAAATCTGTGCTAAAACCGATTGAAACATTAAATGCAGCTGCATCTACGATAATAAGCGAACAGATGGACAGTCTCGCTTCATTTAGTATAAATATTAAGACGGGAGATGAACTCGAGCGCCTTGCAAATTCTTTCACGCAAATGGTTCACGAGTTGAAAAGATACATTGACAATTTAACCGCCGCTACAATCGAAAAAGAAAGGATAGGAACTGAGCTTGACCTCGCAAGGGATATTCAGTACAGTATGCTACCTAATAAATTTTCTGCGTATCCGATGCGTACAGAATTTGAATTGTTTGCTGTAATGACACCTGCGAAAGAGGTTGGCGGCGACTTTTACGATTTTTTCCTTATCGACGAAAATCATCTGGCGCTTGTCATCGCAGATGTTTCGGGTAAAGGCGTGCCCGCCGCTCTTTTTATGGTCATTTCTAAAACCTTGATTAAGAATGCTGCGCAGGCTTGTTTTTCGCCGAGTGCGGTTCTAGAAACGGTAAACAATCGGTTATGCGAAAATAACGATGCCGATATGTTTGTAACAGTATGGCTAGGAATTCTTGAAATTTCAACTGGTATTATTACCTGTGCAAATGCAGGCCATGAATACCCCGTGATTAAAAAGTCAGACGGAGATTATAGACTTATCGAGGACAGGCACGGCTTGCTGTTAGCTTGCTTTGAAAATGCAAAATATGTCGAATACGAGATAATTATGGAGCCTGGAGATAAGCTATTACTATATACTGACGGCGTTACGGAGGCTACAAATATAAGCGAGGAGCTTTTCGGTACAGACCGAATGCTTGCGGCACTTAACCAGGGAAAGGATTTAGGCTGCGAGCCCTTACTCTGTCATATAAAAGCGGAAATTGGTGCTTTTATGGGTGATGTACCCCAGTTTGATGATATAACAATGCTATGCATTGAGCTAAAATAGTGGAATAAAGCGGACACTTGGTATCGACCAAATGCCCGCTTTGTTATTTAAACTATCTTATCTTGTAAATAATCTAGTATTTCGCCGAAGCGCTGGAAATGAACAACCTCACGTTCACGAAGGAATTTTATTACTTGGTTTACGTCTGGGTCGTCAGAGAGACGAAGTATGTTGTCGTAGGTTGCACGGGCTTTTTGTTCTGGGGCGACTGGGTAAGAGCAACATTTTTGGGTACATACAACCTCATTTTTTGGCTAAAATAAGATTATATCGTATTTTGGACTTGACTTTTTATGTTAAATCGTCTAAAATAAGATCAAATCTAACATCAGACTAAGGAGAAAATTATGAAATATATTAAACGTGATTTAGAGAGAAAAATTGTATCCTTATCAAGAGAGTATGCGTGTATACTAATAACAGGACCGAGACAGGTAGGAAAAACAACGGTTTTAAAACAACTCATGTCAGGTGACCGAGAGTATGTTAGTCTTGATGATTTTGCGGAGAGGGCACTTGCTCGTAATGATCCGGCGTTATTCTTGCAAATGCACTCTTTACCGATTTTCATTGATGAAGTTCAATATGCACCTGAGCTATTTTCATACATTAAAATTGCAATTGATAATGGTGCTGAGGCAGGCTCGTTTTGGCTTACTGGATCGCAGGCGTTTTCATTAATGGAGCTTGCAGGCGAGTCGTTGGCAGGCAGAATTGCACTTTTGCATATGACGTCATTGTCGCAGCATGAAATCTACGGTAAAGGCGATTGTGAACCCTTTTCTATAGATTTAGACACTTTTAAGAAAAGAAAGCAGACAAACACGACTGCTGATGTGAATGATATATATAATCGCATTTGGAAAGGCTCAATGCCCGGTCTTGTAAGTGGGAAATACACAGATCGAGATGTTTTTTATAACAGCTATATTCAAACGTACATTGAACGTGATGTGAGCGAATTAATTGACAGAGTTGATAAGTTGCAATTTGCTGATTTTATTCGTTCCGCTGCTTGCCGTGCAGGTCAAATGCTAAATATTCATGATATTGCAAATGATGTTGGTGTTTCAGACGAAACTGCAAAGCGTTGGCTTTCTGTACTGGAAAAATCAGATATAATATTCTATCTTAGACCGTATTCAAACAATCTACTCAAACGCACTATAAAGACACCTAAAATGTACTTTTTTGATACAGGACTTGTTGCGTATTTAACAAAATACAGTTCTGCTGAAATACTTGCGAATGGCGCAATGAATGGCGCCATTCTTGAAAATTATGTCGTTACCGAAATGTTAAAGACCTATCATAACAATGCAAAAGTCTGCTTTTTATGGTATTACCGCGACAAGGATACTAATGAGATTGATATGGTTCTTGAGAGCGATGGTGCACTTCATCCTCTTGAAATAAAACGTTCTGTAAACCCGAACAGCCAGATTATTGGAGCGTTTGAGATACTGGATAAAGGTTCAGTTCCAAGAGGTAGGGGTGCAATATTATGTATGCGACCCGAATTATCGGCAATCAATTCCGATAATTTCATTGTGCCGATTTGGATGATATAAAATTGAATGCGAAGTGCGAATATAACATGAAATTCAATACTATTTGCATACTTTGTGCAAAAACTTGACGATTTTATCTGTTTGTGATACAATTAGTGCAAACGGAGGTGCTCGAATGATTGAACGAAAAGAATGTCTTGAAAACTTAATTAGCTTCAAAGATAAAAAAATTATTAAAGTTGTTACAGGTATCAGACGTTGTGGAAAGTCTACGCTGTTTGAGTTGTATCAAGATTATCTTATGCAAAATGATGTAGATAAATCTCAAATAGTTTCTATAAATCTTGAAGATGCTGACTACGCTGATATACTTGATTTTAAACAGCTTTATACTTTAATTTCCGACCGCTTATCATCTGATAGAATGAATTATATATTTCTTGATGAAGTACAGCGTGTTGACGGCTTTCAAAAAGCTGTTGACAGTCTTTTTATCAAGAAAAACTGTGATGTTTATATAACTGGTTCTAATGCTATGTTGTTATCGGGCGAGCTTGCAACGTTGCTTTCCGGGCGATATATTGAAATAAAAATGCTCCCGCTTTCATTTGCAGAATATGCAAGTGGTTATACAGATGTAAGTAACCCAGAACGTATCTATTCAGATTATATCACTAAAAGCTCATTCCCATACACGCTCGAACTTACAAAGCCAAAGGATATCAAGCAATACCTTGAGGGTATCTATAATTCCGTTGTGCTGAAGGATATTGTTGCAAGGCGTAAATATCCAGACCTTGAAATGCTACAGAGTGTTGTAAGATTTATGTTTGATAATATAGGCAATTTGTGTTCCACAAAGAAAATATCTGATACAATGACTTCAGCGGGCAGAAAAATTGGTGTTCATACTGTCGAAAATTATTTAACTGCTTTATGTGATAGCTTTATATTGTATAAGATTGGACGTTATGACATCAAGGGTAAGCAGTATCTTCAAACAGGGGATAAATATTATGCCTGTGATATAGGACTGCGGTTTCTTTTATTAGGCAATAAAAAAGCTGATGATGGACACATTCTTGAAAACATTATATATCTTGAGCTTCTTCGTCGGGGGTATGATGTTTATGTTGGCAAATCTGATGGCAATACAGAGGTTGATTTTGTTGCTGAAGGAGATATGGGTACGGAGTATTATCAGGTTGCGTACACCGTTCGTGAGGAGTCAACACTTAATCGTGAGCTTGCACCTCTGAACTGTATAAAAGATCATAATCCTAAGTTCTTGCTGACAATGGATATTGGGCCTTTAACATCACACAACGGCATACGGCAAATTAATGCACTTGACTGGTTACTCAAAAAGTATCAATAACACAGAAAAGGTATAGGAAATTAAAATCCTATACCTTTATTATATTAATACTCCTCAGAAAGAAGAAAATCCGCAATGTGCATAGTCTTGATGCCCTTATAATTGCCATGTGCAAACTCATCTGTCCTTAGCACATACTTAGGGTAATTATCTTTGATTTCAAGCAGTCTGTCATATTCACGCTGTTCGGTTTTTTCGGAACGAACTTCTTGAGTGACTTGAATATAAATTTTATCGTTTTGTTTATCGGCTATAAAATCTATTTCACCATTCGGCGTTTTCCCGATATTGACTGTATACCCTCTGCGTAATAGCTCTAAATAAACGACATTTTCAAGCATTGAAGCAACGCTGTCAGGCGTATATCCAAGAACGCTGTAACGCAGTGCAGTATCGGCAAGATAGAATTTTTCTTGTGTTTTTAAAAGCTCCTTACCCTGAGTATCATATCGTGAGCAACGGTGAATAATATACGCATTTTCAAGCTTTTCGAGATAACTGTAAACAGTTTCAACATCAATTGCTCTGTTTTCAGACTTTAAATATTTTGAGATTGACGACGCGGAAAAGGTCTGTCCGACATTGTTAAAAGAAAACTTTACTATACGTTCAAGCTGGTCAACCTTGCGGATTTGATTGCGTTTCACAATATCGGTGAAAATAGTGGAATTATAAATATCACGAACAATTGTATAGGCTTCATCACTGCTATATTCCTTGAGGTGAATTGCTGGGAATCCACCGAGCTTTATATAGTTTGCAAGCTCAGTATGGATATTTTCTGTAGTCGAATAATTATTTTTAAATGTTAGATATTCAGAAAAAGACAGCGGGAAAATTCTAAAAGCAATATATCTGCCTGTGAGATAGGTTGAGATTTCAGCAGACATCATTCTGGAGTTAGAACCAGTTACGTAAATATCGGTGTTATAATCAACCATCAGTGAATTTACGACCTTCTCCCAAGACTCAATTTCTTGAATTTCATCAAGGAAGATATAAGTTTTTTCGCTGGCTGAGAGCTTTTCCTTGATTTTTGAGAACAGCTCCTTTGCGGTCATATCTTCGTATTCCATTGAATCGAAACGATAGCTGATAATTCGGTTAGCGGGAATACCGTTTTGCTTTAATTGCTCCATAATCATTTTGAGTATCGTAGACTTCCCACATCGGCGAATACCAGTAAGAACCTTTACAAATGGAGTGTCTGTGTAGGTCATAATTTTCTGAACATATGCCGGTCTCAATATCATATAATCACCGCCTTGAATATAGTATACCCGAAAAAGCGGGAAATGTCAACAAGTGTTTCGGGTTATAATCTAAAACATCTATCATTCCGCTTGCTATCAATACAACCCGAACAACCTAAGTAGCTTTTGCCAAAAGGTAAGCGGTGGTTCTTCAACTAAAGCTTGAGCATCTTCTGTTGCCATTTTAATAGCTTCAGTTTTAATAACAAACTGGATTGATTTAACATCGGTATTCCTCGGAGAAACAAATGAAACTATCTCACTGTTTTTATTTCCGCTGATTGATAAAAGTATTTCATCTATTTTTTCATCAATCTGTATATCCATATTAGCGGTATTGTCATATAGCTTACTTGTACCCTCCTGAAGCTCTTTTGTTCCGTCAGAAAGCTCATCTATACCATTATATAGCTTTACTGTGCCGTCATATAATTCAGATGTGCCTGTTCTTAATTCTTTTGATCCTGATGCAAGCTCTGATACTCCGCTCATGATTTTATCATAACCGTTTACAAGTGCAGCAACACCCTCTGTGTAATCATTGATACCATTATCCAAAGTGGTATAGTGACCGACAAGCTCGTTTATTCCCTCAGATAATGCACTGAGATTTATAAGAGTACTGCCAAGCCCGTCACACATCTGATTTATCGCCTTATCAAACTCACTATATTTAAGTTTAAGCTCTGAAATTCCGTCAGATAATGTCCTAGCATTGTCTGACATTGTATCAAGATAGCTCTCTGCTCCATTAATTGCCGCATTATTTCCTTGCATGGATAAAATTATTGTTTGCAAGCTTTGTATTTGTGTTTCTAATTGCTTTGCTTGCTCCTCATAGCCTGTTTTCCCTTTAATTGAAGAAAGTGATTTTTGCAGGCTTTCAATTTGTTCGGATAGCTGACTTATAATTTGTGTATTACCTGCTTTTAATTTTTCTATATCAAAACCATTCGCCGAAAGAACTGCTTTATAACTTGAAAAGCTAAGATTATTATACAGTAAAGCAGCTCCCTCTGACAACTTATCAATACCGGATTTAATTTCACTGCTTGCGTCAGCAAGCTGTGAAAATTTATCCGCCTCAGCAGTAACGCCGTTAAGTGCTGTTTGTATCTTAATGAGTACTGTTTTTATATCCGATGAACCATTTACCAGCTCGGGTGATTTTTCATTAAGCTTTGCAAGACCATTCTGAGCGGTAGTTATACCGTCATGCAGTGAATTAATTCCGTCATCAAGCTTCTGAGCTCCGTCCTTTAATTCGTCTGCTCCGTCTTTTAAGTCATTGCTTCCGCTTTTAAGTTCATCTGCTCCGCTTTTTATAGCTTCTGCACCATCATCAAGAGAAAGCACAGCTTCATTTAATTCATTTATTTTATCGATAAGCTCCTTATCATCGATATTAATATTCAAATTGAGCTTTATTCCGTTGATAGAAACCGACTCCATCTCAAAATCCTTTACATCAGCAAAGACAGATGTATTAAGCCCCTTACCGGGAAGTACAGTATAGGTAAGCTGTTTATTTCGCCCAACGTTTGCTATTGTTGCAGTATCTGCTTTAATTTCACTGCATAAATTGGTATCAAGAGCAAGCGTTACTTGCAATGCATAATCATCATAAAAGTTAACTGAGCAGTTTTCGTTTTTATTGATAGATATGCGTATTTCAAGCTGTCCTTCTTTTCCTGCTAAATCCTCGGCACTGGTTTCATTGCCGTTAAGAATATACTCTAAGGATACGTTCCAGGGAATTTCGACATTTCCCATCTTTCCCTCATAATATACCTTTTCTGCTGATGAATTAAAAGTAATTACATCACCGTTTTGATTTATTTTATCGGTGGTGTTAAGGATTTTTACATCAGAATAATCGCCGTAATCTGTTACACTGCCGCCACCTAAAATATTGACAGCATAAACATCAGTAACCTTACCGTAAGAATCTGTCATAGCGTAGATCACTTCTTCTTTTTCGTTTGTGATACCCTCGGCAAAGGAAGTGCAGGGCATTGTTATAAATCCCAGAGCAACTATTGCTGATATGATTTTTTTTGATGATTTCATAATTCTATATCTCCTTTTTTATTGTGAAATTTTAATCCTTTAGTTGTCTTTTGAATAAGCGGGTCGGCTACATATAAGAGACCGGGCAAAATAAACATAACAAGTATCAGTGAGCAGATTGCACCTATACCGACGAAATAACCGAGCTGTGAAAGTAGGCCGTGTGTAGAAAACGCACCTAGTAAAAGCCCGACTACTGTTAGTGTCATTCCCGATGTTATTATAGAAGCGGTAACTGCCGATACCGTTTCGCGCACTGCATTTTTTCTGCCCATGCTTTGCCTGAATTCATTATAACGGTCAGTAAAAAGAATTGCATAATCGACCGTTGCACCAAGCTGAACCGAGCTGATAATGAGATAAGCTATATAAAATACCGGATTATCGCAGAAATAAGGAATTGCAAGGTTTATCCATACTGCCGTTTCAATGCAGAGTACCAGAATAAAGGGCAGAGAAATCGATTTAAAAGCAAATACCAGTACGAGAAAAACTGCGCCGATAGCAATAAAATTAACGCTTACCATATCAGCGGTTACCGTATTCATAAGATCATATGTGCTTACAGCTTCTCCGGCAAGATAATATGAATTTGGGTAAAATGAATTAGCAATATTTCGGATTTCTTCAACTAAAGCGAAGGTGTTGTCTCCTTCAAATTCGGCATCAATCGACAGTACCATACGGCTGTAATTTTCTGAAACAAGCTTTGAAAGTATCTCGGTATCAAGATATTCCATGGGTATCTCCGCACCCGCTTGTTCGACATAGGCTATAATTCCTGTCACCTGCGGAAGTCTTTTTAATTCATCTGCCAGAAGCCTCTCGGTTGCAAAATCACCCTTTGGCACAAGCACTACATATGTGTCCTTTTGACCGAACATTTCTTCGATTTTAATAGTATCTGAGCCTACCTGAGTTTGCTCATTAAATATATGCGATGCTCCATAATAATACTCGTTGTTTACCGATGCAAGATATGACGGAACAACAATAATAAGAACAACTAAAACAAGAGGTATCATGGCTTTGCATATAACATTGCCAAATTTTTTGTAGGACGGTAAAAAAGGACGATGATTTGTTTTGTCCAACAGCTTATAGAAAACTACAATTATAGAAGGTAATAAAACAAAAACAGTTATAAGGCTTATTGCTATTCCTTTGGCAAGTGCCAGACCAAGGTCGGGACCGATTTGAAAACGCATCAGGCATAACGCCAAAAATCCGATAACGGTTGTAAGTCCGCTTGAAAGTATAGATGAAAGCGATTTATTCAGTGCTTTTACCATTGCTTCTTCCGGATCAGATATTTTTTTATGATATTCATTAAATCTATGTATCAAGAATACCGCATAATCGAGTGAAACAGCAAGTTGGAGTATACTTCCGGCTGCATTTGTTACAAAGGAAACCTCGCCGAAAATAATATTTGACCCCATATTTATCAGTATCGATATGCCAATGCTGACTAGAACAAAGAGAGGCTCTATATAGGATTCTGTCGTGAGCAAAAGCATTAGAAGTACAAACAATACAGCGGCTATGCTGACCTTCATTATTTCTGAAACTGTATTTTCTGTTGCTGCCGCTGTGAAAACAGCAGAACCGGTCATTGCATTTTCATCACCAATTAATTGCCTTATTTCACTGACAGCCTCCTGCCTGTATTCCTTTTCTATTGCGACTGAAAACAAAGCATTGTTTTCTTTATAGTAATTTTCAACCGTTTTTATATCCTGTGTTTCGAGCGGCTCCATTATGTTTACTGCATCATCAAGCCAGGTTACATCTGTAACTCCCTCTATATTTTTCAGTTTTTCTTTATAATCGAGAGCCTCCGCAATCGAAACACCCGAAATTATTATCCTTGCATTTGGTATCGCTCCTGAAAACTCCTCTCCCATTATATCGATTGCGATAGTTGACTCACTGTCTGAGGGTAAATAATCGTTCATATCATAGTTTACCGATATTAAAGGTCTTATCAAAGCACATACTGCCGTTAAAAGCAGGAATATGATAATATTGAACTTTTTGAGCTTAACAATTCTTCTGAATAGCTTTTCCATCTTAGTAAATCCTTTCTGTCCCATTCAAGGTATAATAATGCGAATTAGAAACTAATTTTAAATAGATATTAAATGGTCCGATTTTACCCTCTGCCGTAAACGGGATTTTTCGGACGAGTGTAATTAAGCTCCCAGTCAACTTAATATTATTACCATTATAGATTTCGCCGTCAACGGCAGTTATTTGTTCCAAGATTTTTAATTCACCGTTTACATGGTTTTCCGATATGAATAGAATTAAAACACCATGCTTTTCACCCATCGGTGTAAAAAGCGTAATATCATATTCACGTTTCATTTTTGTAAACATTCCTTTCCTTTGTTGTTTTCATTATAAGACGAAAATCAAAATTACAAAACGGTCAAATAGGGCTTGTTCGTGTGATTTTCGGACAAAAGCTATGATTTGACGGTCAAAATTAATTTATAGGACAGTTGACCGTGATTTGCCCATTGATTATTTTGACGGACAGATGTATAATAAATTAAAACAAGGGAGATAAACTAAATATGAAGCATGAAGTCACTACATTAAATACAAAAAAAACGCTTGCCGCATCCTTAAAGCGGCTTATGGAGAAAAAGCCGCTTTCTAAGATAACAGTAAGCGAAATAATTAATGACTGCGGAGTAAATAGGAAAACCTTTTATTATCATTTTGAGGATATATACGCATTATTAAAATGGATGCTCGAACAGGAAGCATTTGAGGTTGTGAAAAAGTTTGATCTGCTTGTCGAGTATCAGGATGCAGTTTTATTTATTATGGATTATGTCACGGAAAATAAACATATTCTAAATTGTGCTTATGATTCTATGGGGCGAGATGAGCTTAAACGAGTGCTGGCAAACGATTTTTACGGAATTATGCGGTCTATATTAGATGAAATAGAGCGGGAGCAAGGAGTTTCAGTTCAAGAGGTTTTTAAAGAGTTTTTATGTAATATGTACACTGAATCAATAGCCGGAATGATAATACACTGGATAAAGAGCAAGGATATGAAGGATAAGGAGCAGCTTATCCAGTTTATTTCCCTGATAATGAAATCATCGCTGCCGGATATCATAAAAACAGCAGCAAGAGAATTAGATTAAAAATTCCAATGTATTTCAATTGGGGGCTGCTTAGAACCCTTTTCACGCCGTCCAACAGAGATGTAATCAATAAGTGTATCTACAACAGGCCTGCTAAGCTCCTTGAGGTTTATATACTCCTCAATTAGCTTTTCCCGATTGGTTTCATCGCTCATTTTTTCATTTATTCTTTCGAGCCCCGCCATGCTGTCTGATAACAGCTGCTCATAATGTGCTTTGTCCTGCCCGAAGGTTTTTGAAAACTCCATGTAGTCACTCTCGGTTATTAACCCTTTTACCTTATCTAAATATAACTCTCTGAGGCATTTTGATGCTTCGGAGATTTTATTTTGATATAGATTAATATAACCTTCCAGCTCGTGCTTCTGCTCTTTCAAATTGCTATTGAAGGAAACCTTTGATTCCAACTCGTCTTTGTCGAGGTAGTTTTCAGATAGCTTACGCAGCTCATCAAGCACAATCTTTTCAAGCTGAAGGGCAGGGATAAAGGCACCTGAGCACGAATGTTTTGATACATTCCTTGTTTCACATTTAAGGTAATGGCGGTCGCGGTTCTTAGATGTGCGAAGTTGATAACCGCAATATAGGCACCTTGCTTTCCTTGAAAACAAACCAATTTCACCTGTTATAAAAGGCTTTGCTTTCTGCTCAATTAAAGCTTGAGTCCTTTCCCATGTTTCACGGTCAATGATAGGCTCATGAGTATTTTCGACGATATACCACTGCTCTTTAGGGCGCGGCTTATTAATTTTACTTTTGTAGCTGATACTACCATATTTTCCTTGTACCATGTTACCGATATAGATTTCGTTTACAAGCATACTTTGGACAGTATAGTATTTCCACAGAGTACTTTGCTCCGACTTAGGCTGTTTGTATCTGAGCCCCTTTAAACGCTTGTATTCGGTAGGGTTAGGAATACCACGGTCATTTAATATGCGTGCGATGTTAGTTTTGCCGTATCCCTGCAAAAACAAGTCGAATACCTCACGCACGACCGCAGCAGCATCTTCGTCAATAATCAGATGTCCCTTTTGCTCTGGATCCTTCATATAACCATATAACGCAAATGCACCGATATGACTGCCGTTTTTACGTTTATTCGTAAGGACACTCTTGATGTTTTCCGACATATCCTCAAGATACCATTCGTTGACAAGCCCGTTAATCTGACGTGATTTTTTATTTCCTTTGACATCAGTATCGGCGTTGTCAACAAGACTTATAAAACGTACACCCCATATTGGGAACAACCCGTGTATGTATTTTTCCACTAGCTCAAGCTCACGGGTAAAACGTGATTGGCTCTTACATAAGATGATATTAAACTTATGGCACTGGGCATCTGTAAGCATTTGCTTGAACTCCGGTCTGTTTCGGTCAGAACCAGTATAATCATCATCGCTGTATACCTTATAGATTTCCCAGCCTTTTTCTATGGCGTGTGAAATGAGCATCGATTTTTGGTTCTGTATGCTTTCGCTGTCATCGGTCTCGGATTGCTTGTTTCTGTCCTCCTCCGATAAGCGGCAATAAATTGCGACTTTCACGGCTATAACCTCTCCTTTCTTGTATCCTTTGATAAACAAGCTGCCTACTGATTGTAATATACATCTGATAGGCAGCTTGTAAACTTTATTTGGTTTTTGATGCGGCTTTGCTCTTTTCCAGTTGATTTATAAGCTGTACCCATTTAAATGTATATAGCTCCTTTAAATCACTGACATCAACACTCTTAAAAAAGTTTTTACATTCGGCGTTTGATTCTTGACTGTTCAATAAAATCACTCCCCTTATAGTAAAACGATATGCTAATACGCTCGTACATTATGTATAGCGTGCCAAGTAATTGATGTCTTACATTAATAATATAGCATTATATATGTAAGCTTTACGATTGCCTGCTGTTTATTGCGGTATTAATTTCATCTACTGATATGCCGTTTCGTGATAAAAAATTAAAAATTTCTTCCGAAATATCATCGACGCTCATAGGAAGAACCGCTCTTGGTTGATTACTAAACTTTTCAGTAATGAGATTTTTTTCGCACAAGTAGTCAATTATGCCCGATGCCCGATTACCCATATGAAATTGCTTTTGGATTTGGAGTGTTGATATGCTTTCACGGCTTAACGTCCATAAAATAATACTAGCAAGTTCACTGTTAGCGGGTATATTGTTTAGCAATATTGTGCCTGGTGTCTTTGACATTGAAATGTTCTTGATCTCAAACATATTGGTTTTATCACAATTATCATTATTACGCAATGTACGTAAAATTAATGTATTAATTATTATCGGAGTCATAAATACACCTTTAATATGTACTGGATCTGAATGATCATTTGATATAAAAAGCATATTACCATTTCCAGATAGTTTTTCAGCTCCGCTTGTGCCAAGAATAGCGACTGAGTCGTGATAATTACCGCATTTAAACGCCATTCGTGCAGTTATATTTCCTAGATCAACACCGATATTTCTAATTTTTGTGCTTTGTGTAGCAAGTACAATATGTATTTTTGCATGCCTACCAGAACTTAATAAGGATAGCAAGAGACTAGAAAATAGTTTCGACATATTTTTATCTTGAATACTTGACTTAAAAGAGATAAATTCATCGATTACACAAACAATATGCGGTGATTCTTGCAACATTGAGGAACTGTATGTTATACGCAGTTTCATCTCAACTACAAGCTCTTCCAATACCTTTACACCTACATGTGCATCATTGATTAAGGGGTGCGATAAATGAGGGAGGTTTTGAAATATTTCCAAGTCTTTAGCTCCAGTATCAAATAATAATAAATTCATCTTATCTACACTATTACGATATGCAAGACTCATAATTAGATTTTGCATTGCTACGCTTTTACCTGACCTGCTCGATCCTCCCATTAGTAAATGTGGCAGCGCAGCTAAATCAATCGGAAATAATGTACCCTTCATATCAGAACCTATAATTATAGGAAGATTTGATCTATAAGTCTCCCTATGCAGTGCATGTAAAACATCATTGATTTTTGGTTCGATAGTTTGACATTCCGATATTGCAAGTTTTAGTTGCAGATTTTCCTCATATGGATACAGTAGAACTAAACCCAGTTTTATTTTTATATCATTGGTACTGCTTAGAAAACGATTTACTTTTGTGCCTTTTCCTAATTTGCAATATAATATAGCCGTTCTACCATCATTTACTATCTCGTAATCATTGAATTCAACATGTACATGATGATGCTTATAATTGTCGCAAACCTTTTTTGCTAATTCCTTGACCCTATCATCTGTTAGAATTTGATCACTTATACGTTGATCCCATTTCTTTTTCTTCTTTCTTATTACTTTTTTGCTCATAAGAAATCTCCTCTTAAATATTAATTTTTTCGTACGTACGTTTATTCGTTCATTCGTTAAAATTGCGTGTATATATTGTTTTTGTAATAAAAAATGAATATATTATATATACAGGATAAAAAACGATAGAACGAACAAACGAGAATCACCTATGGCTCAACTCTATTAATATATTTTGACCAACATATTTCCTATCTTGATATTTGTTCCATATAATGTTATACTAAGATAGTTGTTTACTATAAAACCTCCATTTATAATCATATATGTTTTCCATAGGAGATTTCAATAGAAATTACATAGGATATTTTACGGAATTCCACAACATGTTTATTAGGTCTTAGTTTTGATTTAATAATATACTATTTTAAAGGAGCAATGATATTAAAATATCATAAATAAAAAACATGACAGCATTCGGTTATTACATAAAGATTTTAAACAGCTCAAAATTATTTAAGACAAACAGAGAGCATCTTGTTGAAAATATATTACGGGAAGGGGGTCTAAGTTATGAAAAAGAAATAAATTCTGCTTCTCTTATAAAATGGGCTGATAAAAAAGTCCCTGTGAATATTTGTGGTTATTTTGTTAATGGAAAGATTAACGAAAATAGGATTATTAAGTTTTATAAACGTTGGATAGATAATGATTGGAAATCTTTGCAAATTTTATTTTCTCAAGATATTAACAATAATATGGTTGATTGTATCACCGATGATTCAAACACCTTTTATTCAAGCTTAACAAATCAATTAATAATATCACTGGGTTTTCCAGTATCAGAAAAAACCATTGAGCAAATGACTTTAAAATTTAAACAGCTTGTTCAAGACTTTGACCTTTCCGACTTCCTAATTAATTGTAAAAAATACTCTTATAATTTTATTTTAGATTCAGAACCATATCAACCGATTAGTAAAAATAGACGAAAAAATATAATGGATTTTTACAATGCAATTGAAAATGAAATATTAAAACAATTTTCTACGGAATATAATGATCATTATATCTATCAAAAGATTAAAGAACTTAACAAATATCTAGCTAGATTTCTCGAAGCTACTCTAAACTCGGAAGTTAGTTTTTTATCTGGTTGGGGATTTGTATATGATGAATTAAACGATGCTATAAAATCTATTATATCCCTATATAATGATATCAATATTTTTAATAAATAAATGATTAATATGTTTAGTATGATTATTCATATTTATTAGGTGATAAGTATTTATAAAGGCTTTTTATGAATTTAGTATCATGCCGTTTGCTAATCGTCACAGGGGATATATCCAAAATCTTAAAATTTTTCATAACAGCCTTTACATTCCTGATATTAAGTTCATTCTGCGCCAGCAGGAGGGATTTTTTCTTAGGTATCAGTTCAACCAGTCTTAACATCTTTTCTGTTTCTTTTTTTGTAAATCCGTAATAATCTTCAATTTTCTTTATAACTTTATCCTTTTTATAAAAATCGCCACGGGGGATTGCTCGCTCAAATATATCCATAAAAATAATCTCACTATTTCTAGCGAGATCTTTAATCTGTTTTGAGGTGCTTTCCTCATCGGTATAGTCAAGAAAAGCTGTATTTGTGGATATCTGAACCTCGGCACGTAAAATACCCTTTGCGGCTTTAGGTCTTGAGTCGGCATCTTTGCGAGTTTTCTCCCAACCCTCTTTATCATAAATCATAAGCTGTATATTATTTGAATTTCCCTTCAATACAAATGCAAGCTCATTATTTATACAGCCAACATCTCTTACAGGAGTAAAGCCTCTTACTTTTCCTATTCGATGTAGAACAGTAATATAATCAGAAACGCTCTTTCTGCTGCCTACATTGAAATTAACAGTGAAATCCATCCGTGTAAGCTTCAAGTCGTCTATTTCGTATTCTGAATCGAAATATGTGTTTATGTGTGTATCAAGCTTATTAAGCATTTCCGATATATTATCCTTGCTGGGTTTCCATAACTTCGGAATATCATCACCGCCTAATATCTTGCTGGGATTTACAATTAGCTTGATTTTCTTCTTATACTTGTTCCATTTATACATAACGCGGATGCCATGCTGTTTTAAGGAGTTATCATAATGGATATTATTATTCTGAGTATCCTTATATACTTGGTGTTTCTTCTTAGCTTTCTTATAAGCTCTATCAAGTAATCGGTCATATTCTGCGTAGCCTAGTTCCAGTGTGAGTTCAAAGGTGTGTGGTGAGTAAATCATTTTTGTTTCTCCTATTAATATTATAATTATTTTTAGCAACTCAAAAGCTAAAAATAATCATTACTCTTCTAATATCCTTATGAATAAATGATATTAACTAATACCAGTAATAATATATTAAGCTAGTTACTAAATTACGTATATGTAGTATCCTAATATTTTATATATTCAATATATAGATATTGATTGCAATATCAAGGTACATATAAATAATAGCAGAAATAAAAAAAGACTATATTTTAGATAATATAGTCTTTAGTATTTGATCTATTAATAAATTATTATTTGTCGCTCCAGTGACGTAAGGTGTTTAATGTGCTAACTTTATTTCCATACTTGGCAGATTTAGCAATCTTTTGTGTGTATGCAGCAGTTTTTCTAGAATTTTCCTCTTGTCTTTTAGCAATGCTAATTTGTTGTTGTTGGGCATTTAATGAAGCATTAGCAATTTCGATTTGTTCTTTCTGCATATCTTCAAGGCGTTGTTTATGAAGCATTTCCTCGTAAAGATTTATAGCTTCTTTTAGTGAATCGGCCCTCATATTCACAACTGCTGTTTTAAACCAATTGATTGCATGTAAATGTAAATAGTCATCAGGTATAAATTTCGCTATGTTTACATAACCTTCGTTGTTCAGTAAAACTTCAAGTTCCTTATCTGCTTTAATTTTTTCTTCTAATAAGGGTTCTATGTTTTCACAATAAAACGCTTCCCCTTTTGCTTTTCTTTTTTTATCATTCAATGCCGAATCAATTAAGGCACCAATAACAAGCCCAATAATGCCGCCTATTAAAAAACCTATTACACCTTGCATGAAACCATATGAACCAAATTGGGACCCTATAATTGCTAATCCGATACCTGGAATAATAACCAAGATACCCGAGCCGTTTGTAATCTCGTTTGCTTTTTTTTCAAGTGCCTCCAATACAGACAATATCTCATCACACTCATCCTGAGCGACATTAATTGCTTCAAGTATTTTTTGCGCTTCCGTTAATTGTGTTATCAGTCTATCCCTGTCCATAATTTTTTACCTCATTATATTTAATTATTCCCCCAAATGGCTAAAAATCCATTTTCTTATTGGTATAGCAATAAAAGCACAAACTACACCACATGATAAAATCTGTTGAGCAATGTTTTGGCTTTGATCTCCTGTCCACCACGAAATTGTACCTATAATACAGCCAATAATAAAGCCTGTACGCATTGCTTTAAGTATCATAATGGATCCTCTATTAATTTATTTGATTTTATTATACATAATATTGCAAAATTCGTCAATCCGATTTAAAAGGTGAAAATGATTACTTTTCTCGTAACGAAAATGGTATAAAATAAACAATAGATTATTCCATTAGGGAATTTCATGAACTTGCAATTTTGTACCACTAAAAGTACTTTCAATCTTCGCTAGAGCGTTTACTTGCTTCGTCATTTCGATTGTTGCTTCCTAATAGTGTTAATATTTGACAATAGATTAATTCTCAATTAGTGGAGTTCGCAACCGCCAAAACACCTTTTACCTGTTTGGGGAAAAGCGGCGGTAAAAATCGCTCCCTGAGATTGAAATGGGTTTGCCACAAGTCTATTGCTAATGGTTCCGCTCGCATTTGTTCTTGTGAGACACCTTGTACTGATTCTTCTTACGGAAAATGCACTTACACTTATCCCACTAAGGATTTGCGTCTATATCCTAGTATTATTAGAAATACTGAGCATTGGAATAATCTATATAGACACAGGGTGGTTATTGAACGAACTATTAATTTGTTTAAAGATTCTTTTGGCTTGAATTCTGTTAAAACACACAACGCTCATACTATTAAAGCTGATTTGTTTCTCTCTGGTATTATCCAACTTCTAGGTGTCATTCTTGCTAAATCTTTGCATGAAATCAAACTTTTCAAAAGCATTCGTAAATTAATTGCAAAAGTATCTTAGTATTTTCTATACCAGAGCGAATCCTTCGTGCTTGTTTGCTTTGCCATATAGGGTTATATATAAACAGAATAATTATTATATTGATAAAAGTAAAAGACTGTACAGGGTTGTACAATCTTTTAATAAATCTAAGATATTTAAACTATAGTTATTACATAATGGTTTTTACAGTCTCCACTTCATTATTAATTATCATGCGACACATTGTTCTTAATTAACCACGTTAAGGATTGATGCTTTCACAGTGGAATTATATCCTATTGAATAACTGAATACATAGTTTAACAAATTAAAGGTTTTTTGCGATTCCTTATCATCCGTAATTTTTGCAATATCTCCATAAAACTTTGTCAGAATACCTTCATTAATATATTCAACTGTAAATGAAACCTGATCTTCTACTACTTTTGTTACCGTTCCGCCAACTTCGTACAAAGATACGTCGTATATCTGTACTTTGTCACCTTTTTTTATAATTTTATCATTAGCTGATTTTGCGATCTTTGGTACAGCATTAATAACAACCGATCCGCTAATATCGCTCTCTCTAATAATCTCGTCATCTTTTACAACGAACGCTTTAACCATATAGCCAACTTTTCCGTTTTCTTTTAAACTCCAGTATTTATCAATATAAGTTGTATCGACCATGTATCCTAATTTAACATATGTATTAGTTTCTACATTGAGTCGATATAAGGCAAAATGAGTAGTCGATTTGTTGTGTTTAGTGATAGTTATAACAGGGTTGTCGTTATTAGAAGTTGTAACCTTAAAGGTCGGAACTGTCAATGGTGGCCATATGGTTACAGCCTCTGAGAGTTCGCTCTCTCTTTCGATTTTTTTATCTTTCATTACAATAGCTTGAATCTTGTACTTAACAGACCCGTCGTCATTGATATTCCAACTTTTATCAGTGTAAGTTTTTTCAATGTACTTTAAAAATTCATATTTTTTAGTCTTGGGATTTAAACGATAAAGTCCAAAATGGGTTGTAGCTTTATTGAATTTAGTTATTTTAATAATTGGATGGTTATCGCTGGACGATTTAACACTAAATGTAGGAACTGTTAGCGGGGGTTTTACTGATACAGTTTCCGAAAAGTCACTTTCTTTTATTATAACACCGTCCTCCATTATAACGGCTCTTGCTTTATAATATGCCGTGCCCATCTTTCCAAAATCCCAACCATCATGGTTAGCGGTTACACCTGGCTCAAGTATATAACCGTGAGACTCAAACTTTTTGGTTTCTGGATTTTTTACTAACAATTCAAAGTGTGTGGCAGATTTTGAATATTTTGTAAGTTTTATAGCAGGGTGATTGTCAACAATTTTAACAGATATTTCTGGGGCGTTGAGTTTTGAAGTACTTGCTGAAATAGTTAATGTAAAGCTAAAAATCGTTGCAATAAATATCATTGAAAATAACAATTTTTTCATTTTATTCCTCTTTTTCTTAATTATTAGCCCTGCGTAAAGCATAAAACTTTGATAAACTCTGCGTTAACACAGGAAAAATTGCAAAACTATCAATTCAAAATATTGAAATAACCGCTTTTGTTTATTTGGATAAGTGTATTATGATAATCTAAGTTCGCTCATAAAACTCAGACTATCATAATGATTAATAAGTTGCAACACAAACATAGAATAGAGAAGGTGTTTTTACAATATTCTACTCGCTTCAGCACTCGGTTCATAATTACTACACGAACCCGAAGAGGGTTGATTGCTATTATTAGCCATGCACCTTCCATAAACACCTAAATCAAATTGAAAACCGCTTTGGGGACTCTTAAAGATCATATTAGCATCGCCGCTCCACCTTTTACAAAATACACATTTTTTTACAGTTCTAGGGTGTGCTACTTGAGTTGCCATAATAATTCTCCTCGTTTAATAATGTAGTAGTATTTTAAAGTCCCTCTCCAAGGACGAATTCGTTTGATTATAACTAATAAAAACGCATAAAACCTAATCGTTTTGAATCACACCACGATCAATTAGTATTGATCGAATAGCTTTAAATCGGTTGGAACTTTCCTTATCGTTCCGATTTTTCAGATTTCTGTATTCATAGACTAATTCGTCAGTATCCATATTTTCATATTCACTTTTGAATTGATTTATTTCTTGAGCAGTTGCGATCATATCTTTTCCAACATCTCTAAGGAATTCACCGAGAGCATTAAAAAATCTCATTTATTTCACCCCGTCAATAAAATTTATTGTTTAGTAATTTTCTTCATTATACCAACATAATATCTAGTCGTCAAACCGATTTACAATACACAAATAACATCATA
>JAVBPL010000077.1:0-47059 GCA_031549645.1 Ruminiclostridium sp.
CATCCATACCAATATAGTGTATACTCATTGTAGTGGCCTCCTTTTGTTTGCGGTAATTCCCGTTCGTATTTATTGTAGTATTTACAATTCTTTTCGGGTAAATCCACGTTCTTACAAAATGGGGTCACTACATATTGTCTATCTCAGTGGTTCAATTCTATCAAATGGTTCATGTCTCACAGCCTTGTTCCAAGCAATATACAGTTCTTCTTCATGTAATATAATCCATGCTTCTAATAGCTTAAGCTTTTTCACTGGTAATGAGCCTGCAAGAAGCTCGCCATCAATTCCAACAGATGCTTCATATTCACCACAATATACATGAATATGCGGTTTGTTGTGCTGTACATTGTCTCCGTACAATAATTTGATTGACATTCCTTCAAACCTAGATAACTCTGGAACTATACTAACTTCCAATCACTTTTAATATACTTATTATACCATAACCGCACCTTTCAAGGCTACTGATTTTTTACCTCGCTAGCGCGGTTAAGCAAACACCTTCGGTATTTGCACAACATAGATATTATACCATAACCGCACCTTTCAAGGCTACTGATTTTTTACCTCGCTAGCGAGGTTAAGCAAACACCTTCGGTATTTGCACAACATAGATATTATACCATAACCGCACCTTTCAAGGCTACTGATTTTTTACCTCGCTAGTGCGGTTAAGCAAACACCTTCGGTATTTGCACAACATAGATATTATACCATAACCGCACCTTTCAAGGCTATTGATTTTTTACCTCGCTAGCGTGGTTAAGCAAACACCTTCGATATTTGCACAACATAGATATTATACCATAAAAAATGAAAGAAATCAATCACTACAGCAATCGACTTCTTTCGACAAAATATTTGGTTGGGGAGCAGGGACGCCGGACTTTGTCCGTCTATTCGTTGTTCGAATCCCTCTTTTATCCAGATAAAAATAGAACCCCCATAAGCTTCGCTTACAAGGGTTCTATTTTGGTTGGGGAGCAGGGATTCGAACCCCGGATGGTAGAGTCAGAGTCTACTGCCTTACCGCTTGGCGACACCCCAAAATGCCTATTTATATTACCACAGTTTTGAATGCTTGTCAATAGTTTTAACTGAATTAATTAATAAATACAGTTAGTTTACCTCAAAACACCTCAAAAATATTGACTTTTTGTATAAATATATGATATTATAGTAAGTATGGTTTATTTTTAAAAGAGAGGATAAATATATGAAAATAGCATTTTCGACACTTGCCTGTCCAGAATTTTCGTGGACAGATATATATTCCATGGCGAAGGATTTGGGCTTCAACGGAATTGAAATAAGAGGGCTCGGAGAGGATATTTTTGCAGTAAATGCGAAGCCTTTCACCGACGGTCAGATTGAAAAGACAGTTGAGACATTAAAAAGACTAGGACTCGAAATTCCTTGCCTCTCAACAGGCAGCTGCCTTAAGAACGAGGCTGATTTTGATGCAAATTTAAAGGAAGTTAAGGAATACATCGCACTTGCTAAGAAGCTTGGCACAAAGTATATTCGAATTCTCGGCGATAGAGAGCCTGATGCTGTAGATGAGGTTAATGATGAGGTTGTAATTCGCGGACTTAGTGAACTGGCACCGCTCGCAAAAGCGGAAGGTATAACCTTGCTCGTTGAAACAAACGGCGTTTATGCTGATACAAAGAGGCTTCGGAACCTGCTTGACAAGGTAGGCTCTCCGAATGTTGCGGCGCTTTGGGATATGCATCATCCATATAGATATAAGGGTGAAACAGGTGAGCAGACGGTTAACAATCTCGGCAAGCTGATTAAGTATATTCATGTTAAGGATAGCGTAATGGACAGCGGCAAGTTGCAATATCGCTTAACTGGCGAAGGAGATTTGCCAGTAGCGGATATGCTCCGTGCACTGGACAAAATTTCGTATGACGGTTATGTCTCGCTTGAGTGGGTAAAACGCTGGTCGGGTGTGCTTGAGGATGCAGGAATTGTGTTCCCGCACTTCGCTAGATATATGGAGCCGTGGATTATTAAGAAAAGAAACGTTTATATAGACGACAGAGGAACGGGTTATTATCCTTGGCAGAAGGAAACCCAGCTTGATGAGACCTTCCCCGATGTGCTTGACAGAATTTGCGAGGAATTTCCGACACAGCTTGCGTTCAAGTATATAGAGCAGGATTATACCCGCACTTATGTAGAATTTAGACAGGATGTTGACACCTTTGCTTCGGCACTTATTAAAATGGGTGTTAATAAAGGTGACCATGTTGCAATATGGGCGACTAATGTTCCGCAGTGGTATATTACCTTCTGGGCGGCTACAAAGATAGGTGCAGTACTTGTTACCGTGAATACTGCGTATAAAATTCACGAGGCGGAATATCTGCTTCGTCAGTCCGATACGCACACACTGGTGATGATTGACGGCTTCAAGGACTCAGATTATGTAGGAATAATTAAGGAGCTTTGCCCCGAGCTTAATACCTCTGAAAAAGGTGGGCTTAATTCGAAAAGACTGCCAGTTTTAAGGAATGTAATAACAGTAGACTCGAAGCTTAACGGCTGCTTCACATGGAAGGAGGCCTTTGAAATCGGTAAAACCGAGTTTCAAAAGAACCGTACCGAGCTCGACCGCCGTCAACGCTCGCTTAATAAACACGATGTTTGCAATATGCAGTACACAAGCGGAACCACAGGCTTCCCGAAGGGTGTAATGCTGACACATTATAATGTTGTCAATAACGGCAAGGCTATCGGTGACTGTATGGATTTGTCGAATTTTGACAGAATGATGATACAGGTGCCTATGTTCCATTGTTTCGGCATGGTGCTTGCAATGACGGCATCAATGACGCACGGGACCACAATGTTCCCGATATCGGCTTTTTCACCTAAAAAGGGTCTTAAGTGCGTAAACGAAAACGCTATCACGGCTTTCCACGGTGTGCCGACAATGTTCATCGCAATGCTGGAGAATGAGGATTTCGAAAGCACCGACTTTTCCCATGTAAGAACAGGAATAATGGCAGGCTCACCTTGTCCTGTTAAGGTAATGGAAGATGTTTTAAATAAGATGAACATGACCGATATTTGTATCACCTACGGACAAACCGAAAGCTCACCCGCAATCACAATGAGTAAAACTACCGACTCCGTTGAAACTCGTGTGGCGACTGTTGGCGGTCCGATATATGGAGTTGAAGTAAAAATAGTTGACCCTGATACTGGTAAAGACCTCGGTGACGAGATAGATGGCGAGCTTTGCGCAAGAGGCTACAATATAATGAAGGGCTATTATAAAATGCCCGAAGCTACCGCAGCGGCAATTGACGAGGACGGCTGGCTCCATACTGGTGACCTTGCACGCCGAACCAAAGAGGGGAACTATAAAATCACAGGTAGAATTAAGGATATGATTATCCGTGGCGGCGAAAATATTTACCCTAAGGAAATCGAGGAATTTTTATACACACATGAGCTTATTAAAGATGTGCAGGTAATCGGCGTTCCCGATAAGCAGTACGGCGAGGAAATTATGGCGTGCGTGGTATTAAAAGAGGGTGCGAGCCTTACAGAGGAAGAAGTTAAAACATACGTCCGTGAACACATGGCAAAGCACAAGGTGCCAAGATATGTAGATTTCGTTGACGATTTTCCGATGAATGCAGCGGGTAAAATCTTGAAGTACAAAATGCGTGAAAATGCAGTTGAAAAGCTAGGCTTACAGGCGGCTAATAAAATAGTAACCGCATAGGAAAGGCGAACAAGATGGACGGAATAAAAAACGCAGACAGGTTTACAGGTTTTGCCGACACCTATGACAACGCAAGACCTAAAGTCCCCGAGCTACCCGTAAATATTTTAACCGAATATCTTAGACGAGAGCCCGAGCTTGTTGTTGATATAGGCTGTGGTACAGGGCTGTCCTCTCTGGTGTGGGAGAAAAAGTGCAAGAAGCTCATCGGAATTGAACCTAGTGATGATATGCTGGGGGAAGCAAATAAGAAAAGCTCAGATACACTTGAGTTTCAAAAGGGCTATTCTCACGAAACGGGACTTCCCGAAAATGTTGCTGACATTGCTGTCTGCTCTCAGTCCTTTCACTGGATGGAGCCTAAGGCGACCTTAAAGGAAATAAATCGTATCTTAAAATCGGACGGTATTTTTGCCACAATCGACTGTGACTGGCCGCCTGTTTCGGATTACAGAGCTGAAATGGCTTTTAAAGAGCTTAGTGCGGCAGTTCATGAAATCGAAGATAAATACCCCGAAATTAAAGATACCTTCATACGCTGGGACAAGAATAATCATCTGAAAAACATAAAAGAAAGCGGTTATTTTAAATATACCCGTGAAATTCTATTCATGAACAGCGAGGACTGCGATGGTGAACGATATGTAAGCTTAGCATTAAGTCAGGGTGGGCTTCAGACAGTGCTTAGGCTTCACCCCGAGCTCATTCAAAATAAACTCGATAAGTTTAAGGAAACGGTTTTCGGTATATTCGGCGACGAAACGAGAAAAGTTGGATTTTGCTATCGAATGAGAATAGGCATAAAATAATCAAAAATCAGCCGTATTATACATTACGTATAATACGGCTGATTTTATACTTAAAGCTTGCCTAGGTAAAATAAAATCCTTACAGAATAGGCTCACTGCCTGAGTTATCGACTTTTCTTGCACTGGTTATAAATAACGTCAATGCATAAAGCAGTGCACCTAGCACGAAGGTCATACCGAGAGATACACCCATATTCAAGGTGGTGAAGGTGTCGGGTAGATTTACATCGCTGTTCACATAAAGTGTATAACGTGAAAGCTGTATTAACGCATATGGGTTGTATACATCAAGCACATTCATGCCTGAGAGAAAAATTTGCACTATATTTGAACCGAGAATAATAATAATTGCACTAATTCCGGGCATACCGGTGGAAAGGCCGATGCAAAGATGAACCGCAACCATAAATGCCGCAAATAAGCCTGCAAGTAAACCGCTCGAAAGTATCGATATAAAGCTCAAGGTGTCGGTCTCAAAGAAC
Source organism: Ruminiclostridium sp. (assembly GCA_031549645.1). Lineage (GTDB taxonomy): Bacteria > Bacillota > Clostridia > Oscillospirales > Ruminococcaceae > Ruminiclostridium_E. The sequence continues at coordinate 5,040 of JAVBPL010000077.1, forward strand.
ATAAGCGAAAAGCCATATCCCACGAAGGTTACCAGAGTGACTAAAATAAGCGTAAAAGCTGGATAAATGATGAATTTCGGCAAGACATAATTCACAGGCTTAAGCCCTGCACAGTTTGGAATAATCGTCGAACGTTTCTTTTGCTCGCTGCCTGCAACCTTAATTAAAAACAGCACGAGAATTACAACACCAGCAGATGAAACATCTGCAATATATTGAACCAATCCGTCGGAGGTCGTAGAAAGTGTACCTAGGGTTTCCTCCATTGTCTCGGTCATGTTAAAATCAATATTAACATCCGCTTGCTCGCTTAGTCCCGAAAGCATATCGTCATAAACGTTTGCGACGGTTTTCAACATAGTTACCGAAAAGGTATCTATAAAGGCAAGCAAAATAAAAACTAAAATAATAGCTATAAATCTCTTTGTGCGGACAAAGAGCATGATTTCCTTCTTAATTCCTGCTTTAAGCTGACTCATTATCTGCCGCCCTCGCTTCCTATAATTGATAAATACATTTGTTCTAGTGTGGGCTTATTCATGAACATTGACTGTACTGAAATTCCGTTCTCGGCAAGGGTTTTATTGATGCTAGCTGAGAATTCCTCCAAGCTTAGGTCATCTGTCGGGTATAGAGTTAGCTCGCCAGTGACTGGATTTATTTGACTGTCTCTAACACCTGATGCCATACGAACTAGTTTAAAATTATCGGGATTTTTGTCAAAAAGATTAACAACGATTGAGTTGCTTTGCTGGAAGCTATTTACAATTTCGGCAATGGTACCCTCGGTCTTCATAACGCCGTCCGAGAGTATTCCAATTCTGTTTGCCACTCTCTCGATGTCACTTAGAATATGAGTGCACAATAGAATAGTTGTGCCAGATGCAGACAGCTTTGCGATAATTTCCATTACCTCGGCTCTGCCCTCAGGGTCAAGTGCTGAGGTCGGCTCATCTAATATGATAAGCTCAGGCTTTGCATAAATTACGGCTGCGATACCCAGTCTCTGAACCATTCCTCTGGAATAACCCTTAATTCTGCGGTGTCCGTCCTCGCTCATGCGTACCAGCGACAGTACCTCGGCTGTTCTCTCCTTGATTTCGTCCGCTGGGTATTCGGCACAGGCAGCGATGTAATCGAGATACTCATACGAATTCATGTATTCGAAAAGAGCAGGTGATTCTGGCAGATAGCCGATTTTTATGTCGGGGTGTGAGTAATTGATTTCACCGCCATCTTTTGCGAGTATGCTGCAAATAATGTTCATGGTGGTGGTTTTACCGCAGCCGTTTCGTCCGATGAAGCCGTAAACATCACCCTTATTGATAGTCATGTTGAGGCCTCGAAGAACGGGAAATGAGCGGTAGTTCTTTGCTAAATTACGAATTGTAATCATTTGTGTATATTCTCCTTTGGGTATAATATAAGTTTACTTGCGATTATATAAATTCATTGCGGCATCTAAGCCGTCCTTAAGGATCATTTCAACTGCATTTGCCGCATTGTCGAGGCTCTTTTCAAGCAGCTCACCTTCCTCTTTTTTAAAGGGCGAGGTTACCCAATCGGCAAGGTCAAAATCGGGATGGGGCTTTTCACCTACACCAATCTTAATCCTTGGGAATGTATCCTTACCAGTCAGATATATGATGTTTTTCATTCCGTTATGTCCGCCGTCGCTGCCGCCACGCTTTATTTTAATATTACCGACCTTGCCTGTGATGTCATCAAAAATGACTATTACGTTTTCCGGCGGTATTTTGTAGAAAGCCATGGCTTCACTTACAGCTTGTCCGCTTAGGTTCATAAAAGTGGTCGGCTTCATCATCAGGCAGCGTTTAGCTGAAATTTCAGCTTCACAGGTAAGCGACTTAAATTTCACTTTTTTCACAGGCGTGAACAAGCGTTTGGCTAGGCGGTCTACAACCATGAAGCCGGCGTTGTGTCTTGTGTTTTCGTACCTTGTGCCGGGATTACCTAGTCCTGCTATGATAAACTCTGGTTTTCCCGTATTCGAAAAATCAGAAGATGATATTATTTTTTCGTTCTCCAGCCTTTTAAATACATCGAAAATTGACATGATATGATTTTCTCCCCCCATCAATGTAGATATTATATAATATATTCGATTTATTTGCAAGTTTTACATACTGTATATATCTAAGCCATGTTTACAATATGTATATCGATTTGCTTGAATTAATAGGTTTTGAATAATCTAATGAAGGCGTTAAAAATAAATCGTCTCGCATGATTATTTGGTTAAAAGCCCCGCAAAGCCGCATTATAAAAGAAAACAGTAACTGTTACAAAAATGTCGAAAAATAGCATCAAATGAATTAATAAATCAAGTGCTTATTTCTAATAGAAATGAGCCTAATCCCTGAAAGAAATAAAAAATTTATAAAGATTTGCTGAAAAAATTTTAAAAACCTTGACTAAGCTACTATATAAATGTTAAAATAATAATATATTGCCTTTGCGCTTTTAATTTGCCAGAAAGGTCGATTCTAAATAAAATGAACACAAAAATTTCTGCCTCGATTTTAAATTCCGATATGGCGAACCTTATGAACGAAATTGTCCGTGCGGAAAAATGCGGTGCCGATATGATACATCTTGACATAATGGACGGTGTATTTGTTCCGCCGATTACCTTCGGGGACTATATAGTAAGCTGTGTCAGAAAATATACCGCGCTCCCTTTTGACACCCACCTCATGGTGGAAAATCCTGTTAAGTTAATTCCAATGTTTGCTGCGGCAGGCTCTGATATTATAACCATTCATGTTGAAAGCGATACTGATACAGCAGCGGCGATTAGCTTAATAAAGTCTTATGGCTTAAAAGCGGGCATCTCCTTAAAGCCAGACACCTCACTTGAGAAAATACTGCCGTATCTTGAGAGCGTTGACATGGTTCTAATAATGACGGTTAATCCCGGTTATGGCGGACAAAGCTTTATGGAAGAAACGCTTCCCAAAATTAAGGCTTTGCGCAAAGAAATCATCGACAGAAGTCTGACGGTTAATATAGAGGTGGACGGAGGAATTAACGAAATAACCGCTCCCCTAGTTAAGGAAGCGGGTGCAAATATTCTCGTTGCAGGTTCCTATCTCTTTAAAAACACCGATATGGAGAAAGCGATAGACACCTTAAAATCAAATAAAGCTTAAGACTGTTTCGGCTGCATTATCTTTTGCGAGACATTTAAAATATTCGAAGGTTTCGGCGCTCTGTTCGTTATTTCCAAGAAGCGAGCCGAATTCCTTAATTATCCTTGTAACAAGCGGGCTGTTGTTACTACTGACAGCTAGACGGAAAAGCTCGCCGTTGCTATAAAGCGAGCTTTTGAATTCAATATGCTGCTGCTCCTGGTGCCAAATTAGGTTTCTGCATAAGGCACCAAGCGTTTTCAAATCACTTACCTCGCAGATAAGCGTCCCGTTTACCGCAGAGCTTTCCTTTTGTTCACGTCTTTCAGTACTAACCCCTTTTAAATAAAAGTCGGAGGAATGAGCTTTCTTGTTTTTCTTAAATCCGCCTTCGTCCTGCGTACAGGAAATGTAGAGCATACAGCCCCCGTCGGGACGGGGAAAGGCTTCAATAAAAAGACGTTCCCCCGAAAAATCGAAGCTTATCTTTTCGTCTTTGCCGATGCTTTTTAGAACGTGAGCCAATAATCGCTTTGTTTCGGGATTTTTACCTGAAAGGCTTTCGTATTTTATGTCAAGGTCGAACATATCGAGCTTACTTAATGTCAGTTTTAGTGTGTTTTGTGACAGCACATCAATTTGCATTTGAAAATCACCATTTCCTTTCGAGCTCGGTATTTCGCCGTACGGCGAAATACTTAATATAGCGTGAGTTTACTCGTTTGAGCCATTTTGACCCGAGGTCAAGTTGTATAGGCGGGTTTGAAAAACTTTCACCTATAAAATCAATAAATAAAAAGTTTTTCAAACAAACCTCTTGTTTTAAAGAAATATATTTTTAAAGGATAACAGAGTTAATGGAGCATGATAAAGTAGCTGCGGAACCTACCGACAGCTTAACTGAAAATCGGATAAAAATTTGGCAGAAAAGACGCCCAAAAAGAATATATGCCGACCAGCTTATATGCTTTTCCGCTCTTGCTATTATGGCGGCGAGCCGAAACGGCATGCGTGCGGTGGTGCTTGTTATGGTGTCTATTTTAACCAGCATCATAGTTGATATGATTTGTTGTAAAATGTCCAAAAAGGTGTATAACCCCAGAGACCTTTCCACAATTGCCGCAGGCTTTTGCATTGCGCTGATGATGCCTGCTAGTATCTCATACATACTTATTATCTGCGGTTCAGCGCTCGCAATCGGTGTTAAGCATATTTTCGGCGGTAAGGACAACTATATCTTTAACCCCACGGCTGTTACCCTTGCTTTTCTTATTATATGCTACCCGAGTCAGTTATTGTTATACCCAAAGCCTGGTGAAATTTTGCCGATATTTGGTGAAATCACTTCACCGCTGTCGTCGGGTATTCAAAGCTATCTGATTAAGCTAGGTGCTGCTCAGGATATGTCGTGGCTTGATGTAGTTCTCGGTAATTTCCAAGGTCCGATGGGGACCTCGCATGTTTTAATTATAATAGTATGTGCGCTTTGTCTGCTGTTTAGACGTTCGATTTCGGGAATGGTTACTATTACTTCGCTTAGCACGATTGTGATTGTTGCAACGCTTTTCCCGCTTCACGAGGGTTTTTTAAACACGCTGGTTTATGAATTAATCGGGGGATATTTGCTGTTCGGTTTGCTTTTTTTAGCAAATGACCCGCAGACGGTGCCAAAATCTCAGTTAGGTAAGCTTTATTACGGTATATCAATCGGGGTTCTTGCCATGCTTTTTCGATACTTTGGAAAAGTGGAGGGCTCCTTTGTGTTCGCACTCCTTGCCGCCAATGCACTTTCGATAAGGCTCGATAAATATGCCCAAAACACCATGAGCTTCCTCTATATGGTAAGTGACAGCCTAAGACGTAGAATGTCAAGCTACGAAAAGTTCAAAGAAACAGCCAAAAAAGGCGAAACACGAAGTATTTATGATACGCAGGAAATCGTGATTGACCCCACTAATTATGATATGCCGCCAATTGATAATAAGGTTATAAAAATTAATAGGAAAAAGTCGGGCTTTTTGAAAAAAACAAGAGAAAAACTGGCTCATTCCTCAGATAAAGGCACAGAAGCGATATATACGTCGACACCTAAGGCAAAGAAAGATAACGAGGAGGTCCTGCATCTTGATGTAAACAAGCATCTTAGAGAACAGTTCCGTGACAATTTTACCAGAATATCGAATGTGGTAGAAAAAACAAAGAAAAAATTCTCGAAGGTAGAGGTGGTCGCACCTACAAGACACGCTTCGCAAGCCACAGAAATCTCCGAAAAGATTGAACAGCCCGAAATCGCCGTTGAACCTGAAATCATAGAAAATGATATTGATATAATAGACTTTGATGAAATATTGTCAGAGGATAAAAATAAAGAGTAAGGGAAACAAAAAATGTCTTTACAAACCGAACAACGTGCGGCAAAGGGCCGTCCGAGCGACGGGCTTGTCCGTCAGAATATAGTTTTAATGAGCGGTCTCCTTACAGGACCGGTTATTGCGGGAGCTACGACATTTGAGAATGCGGTGGCTATTGTGATAGGGTTTTCGCTTATAACGCTTATTACGGTTATGCTTTGCCGCTTTATCCCGCGAAAAATAGTCTACACTGTCAGAATAATTATATATGCAGTCGTGGCTTCGATTATTTACATTCCAGTTATTATTTTTATAAATATGCTGATGGGGGTTACTGCGATAGTAAGTGTTGGGATTTACCTGCCGGTGCTTGTGACAAATCCGCTTATACTTTCAAAAACTGAAACTCGATTGTTTCTACGCCCGTATGGCTCAATGATGCTAGAGATACTCGGATATATTGCAGGCTTTGACATAGTTTGTCTGCTTGTCGGGGCTGTTCGTGATGTGTTGATTAACTCGCAAATCGGCTGGATGAGGGTTGATGTGGGCTTTACGGTTCCAGCACTTGAAACCACCTTCGGAGGATTTTTACTTGTTGGGGTTATGGCAGGGTTATTTAGGGCAGTATATAATAAAAGTAAAAACAAAAAGATAAAGACGATGTTAAACAATGCATCGAAAGAACGGATAAAGGAGAACACAAATGTCGTTGTTTCTTAGTATCCTGAATGCGGCGCTTATCTCGATTTTCATGCAGAACTCGATTTTTGAAAGAGCGTTAGGTTCGAATATCCTTCTGTATGCGTCGAAGAAGAAGGGCTATGTTATCGGATTTTCGCTGGTTATTACCTATATTTCGGTGCTTTCGTCCATTGCTGCGTGGTACATCGACAATACCTTCGGGGAGTTCGAGCATTTTGAAATAATACTGCCGCTCATTTATATTCTTGTGATTAGTATTATATATATATTAAGTCTAATAATAATATGGGCAGCATTTCCGAAGCTTTTTGTTAAAATCAAGACCTTCGTGCATATTTCGGTATTTAACTGCTCGGTTTTGGGTGCGATGTTCCTAAACTCACAGTTCGGTTCCGACATAGGCGGTTATATCGGCTTTGGGCTGGGTACTGGTATCGGCTTCTTCGTTGCCGGCTATTTACTATATATCGCTCACCATAGACTTAACAACGAGCTGGTGCCGTCGTCCTTTAGGGGGATACCGATTATGCTCGTTTATGTGGGAGTGCTTTCGCTTTCACTTTACGCATTTGTGGGATATTCGACAGCTATGGTTTAAAATTTGTGAAAGGTACGGTCATTTATGGCTAAACGCAAGTACGGAAATAAGGTTAAGCACACAAAAACGCTTTACAAGGTTAAAAAATCCGGATTTAGAAAATTTATGGAAATTGCTCTCACTGTCGTTTTAGTGGGAGGGCTTGCTGTTGTGGGCTATGCTGTGGGTAAGCCGCTGATAGAATTTTTCAGCGGTGAAAGAACACCCAGTGTAGAGGATAACTCGACCTGGACACCTCCAGAGGAAAGCTCGGTTATTCCAAATACAGACACAACAAAGGAAGCAACACCCGCCGAAACTCCTGCTACCACACCTGAGCCTATAAGCCAGCTCAACGGAAAGACAGCATTTACACCAAATTCCGCTTTACAAAACAACGCAGCACTTTCAAGCTATGTCGCAAAGCTTAAAGCTGACGGGTACGAAAACGCTGTAATTGAGTTGAAGGACATGGTGGGCAATCTTTGGTACAAGAGTGAGCTTGATGGGATAAGGGACAGCGACTATATAAAGGGCAGTCTTACAATTAAGCAGATTTGTACGGTTTTCGAGAACTCAGGTATTAAGGTCACCGCAAGAATAAACACCCTCTTAGACCAGGTTGCGCCTGATGTACTTGATGATGTTTCATATAGATTTGCAGATGGCAGCAGTCGCTGGATAGACGCAAGAATTGAAAAGGGCGGCAAAAAATGGGCTAATCCCTTCCTTCAGGGCACAAAGGATTATATTAAGAAGCTGACGGCTGAAATATCAAATTCTGGAATTAAGGATATAATAATTGCAAATACGATATTCCCGAATATGTCAAGCTACGATGTATCCGTGCTGCCAACAGAGGTGTCAAATAAAAGCACCAGATACAGTAGTCTTGTGGATATATACAAGCTATGCAAGACGAGTTTGGGAGAAGGAAATATATTAATAGAAGCAGGGATTATTGATGTAGTTCAAAGCTATGCAGGGCTTAACGCCACCGCTGAAATCTTAAGAGGGAAAAACGAGCTTACTGATGCGAGCGTTTTATTGATAATAAACCGTTCTGAAATCGGAACCGAGCTTAAAACAGGAGACAGCATAACCGTAACGCTTCCCACCGACCCCGCGATGCTGATAAATACTCTGATTAAGCAGGCAGAACGAAATCTCGGCAGCCTTAAAATTATTCCGTGCCTCAACGAAGCTGAATATACAAAAGATGAGCTTGTTTCGGTAGAAGCTGCAATTATAAAGCTTGGATACAGTGAATTTATTATAAGATAATGAAATTTTAATGAAAAGCTTGCAATTTTTGTAGTTGTAAGTTATAATATCTAGGAACAAGCAACGAAAGGAACTAAAAAATGGACAACATAGTTTTAAGAATTTTAGCCGCAACTGACGGAGCAGACCCCAATGCAGTGTCCCCTGCAACCAGCATTATATCGTTTGTAGTACCTTTACTTTTAATGGTAGTGGTTTTCTACTTCTTATTAATCAGACCAGAAAGAAAACGCTCAAAGACCATGAAGGCAATGCTCGAAAATATTCAGATTGCTGACGAGGTAGTAACATCAGGCGGAATTATAGGACGTGTTTTAAGTGTTAAGGAGGATACTGTTCTTATAGAGACTGGAAGCGACCGCACCAGAATTAGAGTGCTTAAGAGCTGCATTTCCGAGAACCGTACCATTCACGAGACCGAAGCATAAAAATTAAATATTTAACGACTTTGATGGGAAGAAGTAGTACCTGGCCGCATTTCAGAGAGCCTCCGTTTGGTGTGAGGGGGTAATGTCGGCAGAATATGAATACATCTCGGAGTCGGCGAAACGAAATTACAGTAGGTTCGCTCGGGTTTGCCCGTTACAGCTATAATTAAGGTTCGCATTTATGATGCGGATAAACTTAGGTGGTACCACGTATATTTTGCGTCCTTTGATTTAATCAAGGGACGTATTTTTATTAAAACAGTCTGCGGCTGTTTTAATAACCGAGAGTGCAATGCTCAAAGACGACTCGCATTGCACTCTCTCAGGTGGTCACGTTATTCTTTAGCTTATATTATTTTATTTTGAAAGGAAATTATCATGACACTATTTGAAGAATTAAAAAGAAGAGGGCTTATCGCACAAATGAGCCACGAAAAGGAAATCGAGGAGCTGCTAAATAAAGAAAGTGTATCGTTCTACATCGGGTTTGATGCAACCGCAGACTCGCTTCATATCGGGCATCTCTTGCAGCTTGTAGTTATGCGCCATATGCAGATGGCAGGGCATAAGCCGATAGCGTTATTAGGCACAGGAACCACACTTATCGGAGACCCGACGGGACGTACTGATATGAGAAAAATGCTTACAGTAGACGACATCAATTATAACGCTGAATGTTTTAAAAAGCAGATGTCACGTTTTATCGAGTTTGGCGAGGGTAAGGCTGATATGGTGCAGAACGGCGACTGGCTGCTTGAGCTTAAGTATCTCGAATTTATCAGAGATGTCGGCGTGCATTTTTCTGTTAATAAAATGCTGACTGCCGATTGCTACCGCACAAGATTTGAAAAGGGGTTAAGCTTCTTTGAGTTTAACTACATGCTGCTTCAGAGCTATGACTTTCTGCATCTGTACAGAACTAGAAACGTAAAGCTCCAGCTAGGCGGAGATGACCAATGGTCGAATATCCTTAGTGGTGCGGATTTAATCAGACGTATGGAAAAGGGTGAGGCTTTTGCCATGACCTTTACACTTTTATCAAATAAAGATGGTAAAAAAATGGGTAAAAGCCAAAAGGGCGCACTCTGGCTTGATGCCGAAAAATGCTCGCCCTATGACTTTTACCAGTCATTTCGCAATACCGATGACAGTGAGGTTATGAAAAAGCTCAAGATGCTGACGTTCCTTCCTATTGAGGAGCTTGAAAAGATGGAGAACGAGCTTGAGGGTGCCGCACTCAACAAGGCAAAGGAGCTGCTTGCCTTCGAAATGACCAAGATGGTGCATGGTGAGGAAGCGGCAAGAAATGCCGAGGAAGCGGCAAAAAGTGCCTTCTCTGGCTCAGGCGAAAGCGAAAACATGCCAACCACCGAGGTGACAGAAAACGAAATAGGTATACTTGATTTACTCACACTGACAGGCTTATGCCAGTCTAAGAGAGATGCAAGAACTGCAGTAGAACAGGGCGGTGTTTCGGTAGATGGCGAAAAAATCGCTGATGTAAATGGGGTAATAGTAATAAACGACGGGGTTGTGCTGAAAAAAGGTAAAAAAAGCTTCCATAGGGTAATTAAAAAATGAGCATAGAGCATCTCCAAAACGTTAAGCTCCCCGCAACAATAAAGAGCCAGATAGAAAAGCTAATCAGTAGAGGCTGTATCATTAATGATATTTCGTACGCGGAGGAAATACTAAGCTCTATAAATTATTACAGGCTGACGCATTATTTTTCGGTGTTCCTAATTGATAAGCATAGCTACAAGGAAGGAACCACCTTTGAAATGGGTGTTAGGTTATACGACTTTGACAGAAGTCTACGGAATTTGATGCTTGATATGCTTGAGGAGATTGAGATTTCGCTAAGAGCGATTATCTCGAATTATCACGCTTTAAAATATGGGGCGATAGGGTACCTTAACCCCTCGTCCTTCGACCGAAGCCACAAGCACCCTCAGTTTTTATCTAAAATTGAGCATCTCATTGAGATAAACGGCGACAATTTGCTCGTTGCACACCATAAGAATAAATATAACGGATATTTTCCTCTATGGGCGATTATGGAGCTGTTCAGCTTTGGGACACTTGCGTATTTTTACGAGGATATGAAAACAGAGGACAAGGATAATATAGCAGAAAAAAGCTTCAGTAATATTAAGCTCGACAGGCGGCAGCTGGATTCATGGCTGGACCGCCTTTCCGAGCTTCGAAATCAATGTGCACATTATAATAGGGTGTATGGAGGTCCCGCTCCAGAGGAACCCAGAATATATGAGAGCGAAGATTTTACGGCGGGTGACGGGTATTACAGGTATATTTATATAATGAAGCTTCTTTGCAAACGGCAAAGTATATGGGAAAACAGCTTTGTGCCTGCATTAAAAACGCTTATAAATAGTTATGACGACGTTGTACAAATAGAGTGTCTGGGGTTTCCCAACAACTGGGAGGAAATTTTTTGTCGAAAATTGTAAACTTTACTACTTTCTGATTGAAATAATTCATAAAGTGTGTTAGTATTAGGGTATGAAGTATTAATCAGAAGGAGAAGTTGAATGATTTCAAAATTTATAGGGTTTACGAGTATTTCGCTGGTTGTGGCACTTATTGTCACGATTTTAATTTCCTATGCAATGTCAACAAACACAGCCGTCGAAACGGCTAACGAGGAGCATGATGCTATTTTTTCGGATATAGAACGACTTATAGCATGTAACGACGAAAAGCTTGCGCAAATTCGTGCCGAGACCGACAAGATTTATTTAGAGAAAACACGGGCGTTTGCCGAGATGATTAAGCTCAAGCCCGAGATAATCGAAGATTTCGACGAGCTTTGTAAAATACAGGAATACCTCGGAGTAGATGAGCTCCATGTCTGTGACGACAAGGGTGTGCTGCTTTGGGGTACTGTTAAGAGCTTCTACGGCTTTGATTTTGCTACAGGTGAGCAAACTGTACCATTCTTAGCGGCACTTACAAATCCGAGCTTTGAGCTTGCGCAAGACCCGCAGCCCAACGGAACTACTGGCACCTATTTCCAGTACATAGGGGTTGCCCGTTATGACGAAACAGGTATTGTTCAAATAGGAATGAGACCTGAAAGGCTTGAGAGAGAGCTTATGGCGGCATCTCCCGAAAAGCTTATGGATAGCTACAACATCGGCGAAAAAAATCGCGTGCTATTAATAAACTCAGATGGCGTTGTTGTCGGTGACTCTAAGGATATTTCAGAGGGCAAGAAGCTTTCGGACATGGGACTTACGCTTGGTGTTAATTCCTCGGGTTACGGTAATTTAGAGAATGTCCCAGTGTACTGGACGACTAAGCAGGCGGGGAATTATCTACTCTTTTGTAGTGTAACTCAGGCTGCGCTCTATTCCTCGAGAAACAGCACTTTAGTAGTGTTAACGGTGTCGAATGTTATTATATTTGCTTTGGTGCTCCTAATCGTTACGATTATAGTTTCACGTCAGATTATCCGTCCGCTTTATAAAGTAACCGAAAGCATGACCAAGCTTTCTAACGGAGATTTTAACACAAAAGTTGAGGTATATAACAGTAAGGAATTTGGGCATCTAAGTGATGGCATCAACACAATGGTTGACTCCATTAAGTCGATGCTGGCTAAATCGAATGAGATGAACTCAAGACTTAAGAATTTTATCAAGGAAATTTCAAATAACGTTTCGCTCGTTGAGGGCTCGACTAAGGAGCTTTTCGGTGAAAGTCATCTGCTTTCAGATAACGCAACCAGCCAAAATTCCAGTATAACAACTATAAACGATATGCTTATAACCGTAAACATAAGCACTGGCAAGAACACAGAACAGGCTAAGACAGCAAGCGAGGTTTCCCGCCTTGCACTTCAAAAGGCTGACAAGGGCAGTGAAAAAATGACTGAGATGGTAGGGGCGGTTAAGGCAATTGATGAAGCATCTCAGAATATTTCAAAGGTTATCAAGACTATCGACGATATTGCGTTCCAGACGAATATTCTAGCATTAAACGCCGCAGTTGAAGCCGCAAGGGCAGGTGAGGCTGGTAAGGGCTTTGCGGTGGTTGCAGATGAAGTGCGAAATCTCGCCGCAAAGAGCGCAGATGCAGCAAAGCAAACCGAAGCGCTTATAACCTCATCTATCCAAAAGGCGCAGGCGGGCGTTCAAATTGCAAACGACACAGCCCAAACCATAAACGAGGTGGTTGAAAATATCAACAAATCCGCAGAGCTAATGGAAAGCATAGTAACATCGTCAAACGAGCAAAGCACCGCAGTTGACGAGCTTAGCCAAAAGATTAATCTTATCGCAGGTGGAATTGAGTCTGCGGCGCAGTCGGCTTTAAGAGTGACCGACGAGAGCGAAAATCTAAACAGCAACGCACACGAAATGAGCCAGTTGCTGGGTAATCTGATGATAGACTAAATATAAATCCCGATTGAAAATTCAATCGGGATTTTTGTGTCTATTTATTAGATTTCGTCTTTTATTTCATCGAGGTCTTCATTTGAAATATTCTCGGTTTCAGCTTCGGCTTCTTCAATCTGCTTTTCCTTTTCGGTAAGGTCGCGTCGTCTAAGAGAGTAAGGAACAGATTTATTTACTGCAAACGTTACTCTTTCGTTCGGGGAAAAGAGTACCATTACCTTGCCGTGCTTTTCGTGGTTTGCCAAAATATACCAGTAGTTGCTGTGACCGTTATGAGCGGCAACGGTGGCATTTGCGCCATCGCCTTGTGAGCCGTCATATTCGCCCCAGGCTTCGGTGGTGTTAAGCTTTACGGTGATAAGGCGTTTTCTTTTCCTTCTGCCCATGATTTTATCAATATCCAGCTCGTTATTGGTTATAATATATTCGTATTCAATCATCGAGATTGAGAGCAAATACCACATGAGGTAAAAAACACCCACTGTAACCAACAGTACCATTGCGCCAAAATCAAAAATAAGCATAATAGAAAAAGCTGAAAGCAAAGAGCCTACCAGCATAATCACGATACGCAGAAGGGTGTCTCTGGCATCGGGCTTTTTAGAAGTAATCTGTTCTACGAAATTATCCATATTCACATTCCTTTCAGATGGGGGTATCTCCCTATAGTATACCACTAAACAGCTACAAATGCAAGTATTTATACCCCACTTGATTTTCTAAAAATACGATGACACCCTAAAACAACCCTAAAAAAATATCGTGACATAAAAACACTGTGTCGTTTTTTTCACTGTCATGAAGCTATTTTTTGAAGTAAAAAACGTCATGCTTTCCTTTAAAACCCGTAATTCACGTCATGCTTTTGAAAAGTGAAAATTAAGTGAAAATTGTCGAGTTAGCTCGAAATCACAAAAAAATAATCGAATGATGTGATTTTTCGTAGAAATTTGAACTTTTGAAAAGCTGATATTTCGGAAAAATGCGATGACTTGATTTATTTTTCGGATAGATGCATCAAAAAACGACATTTTCTAGAAAAATCAAAAAATGTATTGACAAACAAGCTAGGACGTGGTACAATGTATAAGCATTCTTTGTAGATGCTGGTGTAGCTCAGTTGGTAGAGCAGCTGATTTGTAATCAGCAGGTCGGGGGTTCGAGTCCGTCCACCAGCTCCAAAAACCGGTCATATGACCGGTTTTTTTCATTCCTCAGCTTTTTATCATAATCTCACTAAATCCGCATAAAATAAGGCATTTTAGCAGATGTAGGCTCTAAACAAATAACAAATCCGAACTGATGTAGAAAAATATGTCAAGTCGGATTTTTTCTTTATACCCCTTGTTGGCATTAAATCTCATCCTGTTGGCAAAGCTGTTGGCTGTTGCGTTGGCAGATCTGTTTACAATGTCGTAGTTAAAAATAATGTAATAATGGTATAATCCTAAATTATCATATTACATAAAAAAATAATACTTAGTCTAATGTTTTACTTGTTATTCTAAAAAAGCTTTATAGCTACTTATTCAGTTTTAAATTGTACAATAAAGATTGTTCTCAAGTTGCTATTACAAATCAAATAAGCGATACTGGATTATAACTTATTTCGTCTGCCTCTTCATTGGTAATGGTATGCACAGTTAATTCTAAACCAGTAAACCTTTGTTTAAAAAGCTTGCAAAAATCGATAAAATAATCTTTATCAGGTTGAATTAGGCTAACCATTTCATTACCAATAAAAGTAAATCTTAGCATCGTGAAATAGTATTCCTGTGCGTCTTGACACGATGAGTGACATAAAAGCGATTTTGTTCTCATCAACAACTGTGGCTGTTCTGTTTTGAAATTAAACCGCGTTGCTACGCTATTTTCCACTATGTTGCAATCAAATACTGTATGCATTTTATCAGCATAATTATAACGATCCACCATCTCTTTGTCAAGCATAAGAAAATATGAAGTGTCCACTTTTATTGCAAAAGAACATATGAGTTGTATTGCTTCTGCCTCAGTTTTACTTAAACTTTTTAAGACATCAAGGGTGCGTAATGAAAAACTACCTGGTTGTTTTATTTCTCCCGCTAAAACTTTTGACCATAAAACTTGCATTCCATCATCACTAATATTGCCGGCATCTTCAAAAAACCTAATAAACCAATCAATATTAAGCTGACTATTTTCCACACCAACAGGATCTGCTTTTGTGTTGATTTGTTGTTGGCTGTATATTTTATCAGCTTTTTGAGCAATCTTATTAAAATTGCGGCATTTATAATATTCAAGATGAGTTATATGTCCATCACTTAACAAAGTATCCGCAATTTCAGAAAATTTAGCATTCTTGATTTTTTCAATCTCTGATTTATTTGTATTTCCACGTATGAACAAGCTTGCAATTAACATACTAAAAACAGTCGAGATAGCAGGTTGGATTGTTGGCCATGCCCCACTTAATATCTGTAATGCATTATTTAGGTTATCCATCTGTAACCCTCACCTTTATGTTTTTGATTTCAATTTACAAAAATAACTTACACAAGTATATCATAAAATACTTAATAAATCAATAATCCATGCTACGGTTTATTATATAACTGATGATTGACAATTTCCTGTTACTAAACTGTCAATGTATACATATCCCTTAATAGCAATACTATTTTTCTTTGCATACAACTCACTTTCAATCTTACCGTGAAAATCTCGGCTATAAATACCCCTATTTAATGGGTTTAAAAATACCATGAAATGCAAATCTGAACAAAAACGCTTCAAAACTACTTTTTATCAGCTACTCCATATTAAAGTCAATGCTATGGAATTAAGCTTGCTATTTTAAAATGCAAGTTACCGTTGTAATCACAAAGAGCAGGATTTTTCCTGCCCTTTGAAATATCACTGGTTAACTATTTATTATGCCTCTAATTTCCTCATCCTCTGCGATTTCATCTGTCTTGAGATGCGTATATATCTTGTTAATTACGTCCATCGAGTTATCACCCATAAGCCGTTGTATCTTACTCAAGCTATAACCCGATAAAATTAAATTTGTGCAGTAGGTATGCCTAAAGCGATATAATATGATACCCTTTTTGTTAAGCTCATACTTCTGAAGAAATCTCTTCCAGCGATTACTAAGCTGACTTTCTGTCATGAACTCTCCGTCTTTCCCGAAGAATATGTACTTTGAATCCTTACCTATAGGATGCTTTTCTACCTGACTCTGCCATTCTTTCAAGGCGTTCATAGCCTCATCTGATAACGGTAAGGTTCGCACCCCATACTTACTTTTAGTGTTGCCTATCTCCTCTTTTGCTGATCCTCTGGAATTAATATCGAGGTTATCATATTTTTTTATGACAGCGTGTTCAATGTGAATTGTTTTCTTGTTCCAGTTAAGATTTTCTTTTTTGAGACAACGAATTTCTTCTGGTCTCATACCAGTGCTTTTAAATACACAGAGGATAGGATAAAGCGAACTGTGGTTCTTAGCATATCCAAGCAGCATATCAAGCTCCTGTTTAGTATATGGCATACGCTCAGCAGAATCAGCTTCTGTTTTGACAGTTTCAATCAACGGCGTATAATCATTACCACTTAAAACACCCTTGACAAATGCCTCTCGTATAGACTTCTTCATAACAATCCGTACCTTATCGATAAGTGATTGCGACTTCTTCGCTTTTGCTAATAATCTTAGAATTTTAACAGCCACATCATCATTCATATTTTCGAGTGTAATGTTAAGCTTATTCATACCCTCTAATTGAGTCCTTATCATACGGCAACAATCAAAATATGATCTTTTTGTAACGTCTGAGATTTCGAACTTATCTCTGCTGTAAAACCAGTTTAGATAATCGATATACCTCATGTTTGCCTTTGGTTTGAATTCGCTTGTTGCGGGTACATCTGCATATTTCAACTTTAGAATTTCTGCATATACCTTTGCCTTATCTTCAGAGCGAAAGGTCTTAGACTCACGGTTACGCTTTCCTGTTGCGGGATCATACCCCTTGTCTACTTGAACAAGGTATCTACCATCCGCTTTTATTTTTGACATACTAACGCTTGCCACTAAATTATCATCCCCTTCATTTTTAGTTGTGTTACATATTAACTCTGATGCAGGGGTAATGTCAAGCGGTTTTTCAAAGGTTTTTGCAAAGAACTCCTCTATTGCGGTAGCCGATATTCTCAGCTTGCCACATATAGATGAAGCTTTGAGCTGCCCCTCGGTAATCAAGGCTTCAATATCTGAAACCTCAAGTTTCATAATCTCGGCAGCTTCTTCGGGTGTAAGAACAGCTCCATACTCCGAAGACTGTTGTGATATAGTGGTATTGTGCATAAAATACTACTCTCCTTTTGTAATTTTATGCTACCAATACCACCGCTCACTAAACATACTGACAACAGCGATTATCTGACAAGATGTTTTACCGATTTTCAAGATACTTGCATTCAGTGATCTTGTGGTATGGGTTTAATTGGGGGAGTGCTGTGGTATTTCACTTTTAATCGTTAACATTGACCGATTGTAATTACACGTACAGGACACCACTGTTTGACTTTTGCCGCCAATTTCCAACACACCTTTATCTATCTTCATATTAAATGAGTATGAGCAATAAAGGTATGGATTAAAGAAAGACAATAAAACACCCCCGCTCTTGTCATAAATTTTTAGCATATTATCCTTTATTTTGAAACGAAGGTCTTCTGATGTTCCGAAAATAAAGTCTTGCTTTGAACTTGTGACCAAAAGATTTCTGCCGAAATCTTCTGAATTAAAAGTAAAGCTAACGGTTTCACCACTTTTAAAGAGCGGACAGCACTGCACGGCTAATATGTATTCTTTCTCGTTGAAAATTGTTACCGATGCATCGGTAAGTGAAATTCTAAAGTTTTCAGTAAGCTTGTCTCTTCTTACTAAACTCTTTATGCAAACGTCCCCTAGTCCATTAATAACGGTTACATATTTACGATCATACTCAATAGAAAAGCAATCATCGTAAGAGAAGCAGTTACAATGGAACATAGATACGACCGCACCGCACTTTTTAATAGTTACCTTGCTTTGCTTAACGGTAATCCTTATCTTACCGTCACCCTCCAGTATGTACCCTGTACCTAACAATGCTGTTGTAAAGTTCTCCTGATGTTTAAGTTGATATTTCATAGCAACCTCCATAAATTTATTATGAATTAGATACCGCCCCTCACCAGTCATACTGAAGAACAGCCATAACTGACAAGTTTGCATTTGCCACCTTAAGAGAATACTGTTTAAATCAGCAACTTTCATTATCGTACTTATAAAAACATTCGGAAATATATAATGCCTGCTTGTTTTTTTATGGATCTTGCTGCTCTTTCCGTCAAGGTCTCACACTATTACGACCTCTTGAGCTTGAAAGAAAGTTTTTTAACTTCTGAATCTATTGAGTTATCTATTAAACTGAAGCGATTTTTAAGCTATTCTGACCGTGTAAAGTACCAAGATCAAGCTCTCATCATTGTCGTTCTCACCGAGTTATGTACTAAGATCAAGCGATTTTTAATCTATTCTGACCGTGTAAAGTACCAAGATCAAGCCCTCATCATTTTCATTCTCACCGAGTTATGTACCAGCCTGACCTATTTACCTTACATAAAACAGCTCAAACTGACTGAGTTATGTACCAAGATCAAGCTCTCGTCATTTTCATTCTCACCGAGTTATGTACCAGCCTGACCTTCAAAACCCTACACCTCACCCCATTAATCCGTCCTCAAGCTCTCCAACAGCTCCTTTATTACCCCACTTCCATCCATCTGATTACTCGAACTCCGAGCTTCAAACTCCCGAACTCTACGATAAAACGTCCCCTTGCTGATTTTCAGAAGCTCCTGTGCCCTAACCCCAGTTATATCGCCCTCTTTCCAGCGGGCGTAGATAGCACGGAATTCAAAATCATCAAGCTCTATACGCTTTCTGCCCTTGTATTTTCCAGCAGCCTTAGCTATCGCAATGCCCTCACGCTGCCTGTCAAGCAGGTATTGGCGTTCAAGTTGGGATATGGCTGCGAAAATAGTCAGCATAAACTCCCCTGCTGGTGTGTTTGTGTCGATACTCTCCTTCACTGACCTGAAAGCTACCCCTTTTTCTTTTAACCTTGCTACGATATCCAGCAAATCCCGTGTGTTCCTCGCAAGTCTTGAAATACTCTCAACTACCACGCAATCCCCCACTCGAACAAACTCGAGCATCTGTGCCAGTTGAGCTCTGTCTTGTGTGGATTTTCCGCTGATTTTTTCGATGTAAAGCCGTTCTGCACCTAGCTCTTCCATTAAAACCTCTTGTCGGGCAGTGTTCTGCTCCTCGGTGCTGACTCTGACGTATCCTACATTCATTTTAGAAGCCTCCTGTATAATTTTATATCAGTTTAGATTTATATGAATCGTCCCATGCAACACCTTACTTTTATGAAACGTCTTTGTAGCACGACTCCTAATCTCTAACTCCAAAGCCACGTATCAACGAACGTCTTTTATAACATTATCCCACTAACACGGCGTAAATCGGTGTTTTTGCCTCTATGAAGTAAGCTGTCAAACTGATACGGCTCAAAACCAATAATGCAAGTCATGTGAGCCTAAAAACGACTGGTTGGCAATGACTCTTTGAGGTATACCCTATGGTCGGTAGTCTGCGTGGCAAGCGAGTTGTATTCTGAAACTATTATCAAGAAGCTCAAGGACTAATTTTAATTATGGTAAAAAACAAGCAATCTGAACTGCCATGAAAATACGTAAAATTGTAACTCTTGGCGAGCAACGGAAATTCGTACCTACGAGCCGAAGCCACAATTTTTGTATAACTTTAATTTTTAAAACACGGGTTTTAAGCTAATAATCCGCCAAAAAATAAGGTGTATCTCTTTTTTGTAACACACAGATAACATTTTTTAGATAACAATTGTTATCTTTTATCCCTATAAACCAAGCTCAGCTTTAATCTGAAGTAAGCCGTTATTCTCAAAAAAAACAGCAGGGTAACCCCTGCTTAAGATAATATGAAATTAAAATATGCTACTTTTTAATTACTCCCTGTGAATTAAAAACATCACTGATTGTGCAAACAGAATCTATCCTATACTGATTTATAAGGTAGTTCGCTGCATCTTGGCTGATAAACTTTCTCTGTAAGAAATCATTAACCTTTGCGATGAATCGCTCTTCTCTGTTTGAAATGGCATACAGGGTCTTGTGAGCAGCATCTGATAACAGCTTGTCGATACTGGAATTCAAATAATGCTCTGCAATGCACTTAAAATTAAGCTGGTACTTCTCAACAAAGTTTACAATGGTTTCCACCTCAGAAGCTCCATACATTGTAAAAGTTCTTATGCTGACTACATAAATTGTGTCACCTTTATCGGCAACAGTGAAAATGCTTTGAAACTGGTTTGCTGGCACTATCATATTCCTAGGTACACCAGCTTTTAACAGAATAGGGATGTCGCCCTCACCGACTGCTATGCCGAGCTTCTTGTTACTTTTTGCCATGATTAAATCCTCCTGTTTTATAATTTTCCAGCACAACAATATGCTGTTACAATTATATATTTATATCACGTCATAAAAATAAAACCTGATTATAATCTGTGTAGGTCAGCACATCGCAGTCCGCCTCATTACAATCAAGTTTACATTACTACAACAAAGTACCCCTCGCCAGTACCATTAATCTCGCCATTTTAAAGCTACCCCCGTGCAATTTCCGTGAAAAAACCCAATACCAACTTTAAACAATCGGCGAACGAAGCTATACCCCGAAAACAGCCACCGTACAGCCCCGTGTTGAAGCGAGAGAGCAGGAGTAGGGAAAGTACCCGCCCCAAGCCCGAGCGAGCGTTTAAGGGCGTTTGTGGCGCTGTTTTCAAAAAAAGCGAAACGGCGGTAAAAACCGCCGATAATATCATACTAAACACTTAACTTCAACTCCTAAAGCCTCTGCCAGCCTAACTACCATGCCTACGCTCGCCTTACCCAGCTCCCGATGCTTGCTCTCGTACTTTTGCAAAGAACTGAGAGGGATACCAGCAAGCTCTGCCAGCTCCTCCTGTGTTACACCGATGTTATTACGGTAATACTTGAGCGGGTTTGTGTTCCTCAAGGTTAAATCGTGATTGTCAAGAGCCTCATACAGATAATCAACATTAAGTCCCATGCTCTGATAACCCTCAAGAACTGTCTTAAAATACCCCTCGCTTGGCGAAGCATAAGATGCCTTATCGTTCATGATGTAAACCATTACGTCTACCTTTCTACCAGCAAGGCTGACTGTGAGATTTTTCTTGTAATAATGAACTGGGAATCCCTCGTAACGGTCGAGAGCGTACTCGTCTCTCGGTTCAATCTTCCATACCGCAACAGGAACTTCTGCACCCATACAAGGCTCAATCGTTGCAAAGGCATTGTTACCGCCGTAAAGACTCTTGAAACACAAACGATAATCCTTTAAAACAGACACCCCTCTGAATGCCGCTGTCGGGCATCTGTAGCTCATCTGCGATATATTGAGGTTGCTGCCATATGCGATGTAAAGTCGTTCTTTCATAATTAAAATCCTTTCTTTTCATATATACTTGGCAGGGGGTGTAAATTCCCTGCCAAGCTATTTTCTTATGCTGTCTGTTCCGCTTGAGGTCTGCCATGTCTGAAGCTACTGTCGCCTTCAAGCCGTTTTGTGAGATGACCTCGAGCGGTTTTAAATTCCTAGCCAATAAGTCCTAAACGTAGTAGCCAGCACCTCATCGAATACTTCTCGTTATCGGATACCGTTCGGCGACTGCTTGCCTTTTTCTGAGTAAGGGCTTGGTGGCTTATCGCCAAGCAGAGCTGTATGTAGGTCTTGACCTCCCCTGCGTGGAGCGTTGAATTAAACAGTCTGAATTCAATTGTTCGCTTGGTGAAGGTCGCGTGGAGGTTTAAGCCGTGATATCTGGTGGAGTTGTAATGCGTGTTGCGGTCTTCGTGTGTGTCCTTGTACCACAGGTCTGATAACTGTTGAAATGTCTTGGGCTTCTTTGTGTTTATAAGCTTTATTAGGTTCTCGTTGACCTTTCTACAATACCCCATTCTAGCGGAGTCGATTTCTAATGCCTTGTAAAGAATATCCTCCTTCTGCATCATGAGGTTGAGTGCATTTCTAAGAGTGGCTGGTGTGTGCTTTTCCGCTCCTACATGAATGTGAATACCGCATCTGTCATTTACAAAAGCACCCTTGTGTCTTAATTGGCGAACTACTTCCTGTAAGTCTGTTATGTCCTCGTATTGCAGTATCGGTGTAACCACTTCTACCGAATAATTACTATCTGCCGCTACAACTCTACCGTTTACTTTTTTCTGCCTGACGATTGAAGCATCGCTCATTACTTGCCACGTTCTGCTTTTCGTATCACGCACCGTGTACTTCGAATACCCACCACCCTCATAATGGGCTCTGCTGCTGAAATACTTCGCAAGCACATCTGCCGCTTCTTCTCTTGTAATTCCCGTCATTTCTATCTCCACACCGAAGTTCTGATTACGCATCACTTTGTCCTCCTGTTTTTTCGTTATCCTTGGCGTGTGTGTAGTATAACTCTGTACGGCAAGTAATACAAGTCGCTAAGATGTACGAATTATCAAGTGTGATTTTATGTAGTATGATACATTTGTGTTCTTTATCAGAGAAACTATACCCCAATTGCGACTTAACCAAATATCATCTACCCAAATCCAGCTTATTATCCTACAATTGAAGTATATCAAATACTTTTCACAAGGGGAATAAAGCAATGGATGTACTGGCACGTATAAAAGAAATATTGGATAAAAGGGAATGGACACTCTATCGGCTGTCAAAGCAATGTGATATTCCTCACTCGACCTTAAATAATCTGTTTCTCAGAGAAAATACCCCGAGCATCGAAACGATAGAAAAGATATGCAATGGACTCGGTATAACCCTGTCTGAATTCTTTGCTGATGATACAAAACGCTCTCTTTCAAAGAATAAGCTAACTAAAAAGCAAGCCAGTCTGCTGGAGCGGTATAATGCCCTGCCTACCCGTGATAAGGAGCTGTTAGAAGCGTTTCTCTCAGGACTGGAAAAGAAAGTACCGCCCGCTAAGAAAGCATCACCTAAAAAGTGATGTCTGATAAGTATATATATTCCACCTTATGAATAATCTCAATACCGAGTTTTTTCTGACAAAAAAATAAAAGGTATGAGCTTCGGCTCATACCTCATTTACTATTATTTAGTTCTTGTTTTAAACGGTCTATCTCTTCTAAAATATTTTGAAGCATTATGCTATCAACACAATGCATTATGCAAGCATATATTAACTGATTGGAAAGCTTGCCATAATTATGAGAAGCTGTGTTTCTAAACTGTCTGATGACTGTAAAGTTTAATCCAATCCTTTGCTTAGTTTCATCTCTCATGCCATTGGTAAGTTCAAAAATATCTCCTACCATCTGCACTAGACCACGTCTCACTGCTGGTCGCATTGTTTCATTTACCGTTAGGCTTTCAGCACAAGTTATATCATAGTATTTTAAATCCGCTAAAATTTCTAACTGCCTGTCTCGGATATGCTGTAAAATTCGTAAATCCTTACGTCTGTTTTTATTGCTCGCCATATACCCAGACCACCTCTTTTAAAACTTCCTCACTAAACTTCATATTTTCTTCATACCCCAAAGTAACAGCTTCTACAAGGCTTACAGGCTTCTTATGGATAGCTTTAAATGAATTTTGAAGCTCCTCGCATAAATAGAAGTAATCAAAAGGATCTCCTTCATAATTAAAATCAATCAAGAGGTCAACATCACTGCCTCCTCGTGCTGTACCACGAGCTGTAGAGCCGAATACCCCTATTCTGTTTACTTTGCGTTTGTACTGCGACTCCATCAATACACTGTCAACTATATTCTTAACATCTGAAACGGATAAAATCATAGAGAAAACCTCCTGTCTTTAAAGTATATTTTCTATCAATAGTATACCAGTTTCTCACTGATTAGTCAAGTTACCTATGTAAGCATTTTGTGCTTGTTGCTTAATATCCGCCCCACTCACTAGCACCGAGGCACTATTTGCATAGGTTGCTGGGGTTTCTGCGGAGTCCGTGGCTACCCCTCCTAGGGTTGATGGGCTTTGTAAGCCGTAGCTGTAACGACTGCCAAAATTAAGTGTTCCTCCTGAAATGGGGGCACTTACCGTCTTGAGCGTAATGTCGGGGCTCATGAGCAGGTCGCTAAGCCTCTTTGCCGAAGTGCCCGAAAGCTTCAGGGAATAGACACCATACTGGGTGAGCGTTAGGCTATTATCCCATGAGGACTTGCCCGTGTAAACGGTGCTGACCTTATTCTGAGCGATAGCCTCGAGGGTGTCGACATTTGCGGAGATGGTGCTACCCCAAGAATTGAACTCTCTTCCAGCTAAAGTAGATGTGTTATTGGTGAACAGGCTGTCTGAGCTGGGAGCTGCAAAAGCGTGGTCGACACTGGTCGTTATCATGCTCGATACAGCCTTGCTCGGGGTTATATTGGTTTGGTTAGCCTTGATTGGGCTATTGTAGTAATATGCGATGTTTGTGGCAGCTTTGGCGGTATCTTCCTCTACAGGTTTTGCAAGTGCACCGTATACGCCGAAACCTGCATAGCGGCTTGAGGGGTCTCCGTAGGTATCAGTGCCGCCTGTTACTACATCCATTCGCCCTGTTGCCGTATCTAAGTTTGATGGCTGCTTAGACCAAGGAACTGAGAGCTCCTCTTCTACCCCATCTTTTAGGTACTGATACTTGGCAGATACCCGACCAAGTTTCCACATGAAGTTCATACTGAAAAACAAACGTGAGCCAACGAAAATATTGTGCATATCTCCTGCATTTGCACCGAACTGGTAAGTGTCCTGATAACTGGCTGCGAACAACTTCGTATCATTATGCACAAATGCTACAGGCTCTACGATTATGATAAATCCGTTTGCGAGGTCAGGCTCTGACTGGCTCTCATAGCCTACCCCGTACCTGAACTCGTTCAAGGTTTTTGGAAACCAAGACTGTAAGTCACTGGCTGGGATACCTGCGTTAATTAACTGTGCTCTGTAGTTCTTGAGGAAAGTATTCTCCATGAATTCCTTATCCTCTGTGCGGTACTTTCCATTTGACTGCTTTCCGAACGCTGCTTCAAAGGTTTCGGCAAATACAGAACCCTCTAATCCACCTTCCATGCTCCAATGTTCGAGGTTGCTTGTTTTGCCTGTTAGATTGGAAAATAAGCTGCCGTTATTACTGTGCTGGATTAAGCCTTGGGGAATTGCTTCTCCGCCTAACGAACCTTGGTCGATGTATGCCAACCCAGCCGATGAGCCTGTTGGGCATTCGTAGATGGCGTAGGGTTTATAAATGTCTAATCCCTTTAACCACGCTGGCTGCCCATTTAGTATACCTTGCGTTGCTACTGGTCTCTGGGCTAAGTAGATACGGTAACCACTATCACCTGGAGCACTATACCACGCTGAACCTGTGGGATTAACTACCTGACCCACACTGCCCGAAGTGTCCGTACCCGTAGTGCCTCCACTGCCTATGTCGTCTGCTGCCCATACCCCTACCGTACATGACAGCAACATTATCGTAGAAAGTAAAGTTGCTGTACATCTACGTATAAATCTTTTAGTCATCAAAACTACCTCCCTGTTTTAGTATCCTCATAACAGATACCCCTATTTGCTTATACAAATAAACTCCTCCTCGTTACTAAAATCGTTTTACCCATACACTGGGTTACAAAGGATTATCTGTATATTGACTGGGTAGGGAAACAGGTGAACAAAATAAAAAGCAGACTCGTGAGTGAGTCTGCTTTATAAAAATTAGTTGACATGAGTTTCTCCCCAAAAAGCTATGTTTTCAGGCTTACTTATATACGCCTTATATCTCTCAACATCTTTTGCTTCTTCCTCAGTAGTATAATATTCTAAAGCACACTCTACCGCTGTTAGAGTGGGTTCTAACGGTGGTTCACTTCTTGGTTTTGATACCCCATACTCCATATCCTTAAGCAGAATACTGGGGTCTGTAGGGGTGAATTTGTTGTTGCTGTCACGTTCCTTATGGATTATCATATCGTACCTCACTGTTTCATTGTGCTTTTACACGATAACTCGTTAAAGTGGATGGGTAAAATAAAAAGGTGAGAAAATATTCTCACTACTGAATGCCATTTCTGTGCATCCATTCTTTAGCATAATTGTCCATTAATGTGCCATATTCGCTTGCATCACTTATTCTACCTCCTGCTCGTCCTATCTTATTATAAGCTTCGCTTGCTAGCTTTTCGCCCTCATCGAGTTGCTCGTCAGTAAAGGTCTTGGGGTCATCCCATATCCAACTCGGTAATGAAGCGTTAATCTCTTCCTTGAGGGCTGCAATCTCCTCTGCCTTTGTCTGGGTGCTTGCTGGCTTGGTGGTCTCGGCTGGCTTCTGTGCCGCTGTGGTCTCGACTGGCTTCTGAGTTTCGGCTTTCTGCGTTGATACCCCTGCCTGTTGGGTGGTGGTCTGCTGCTGAGCCTGTGGCTTGGTGTCGGAGAGATACTGAGCCATTATATAGGCTTCACTGCTGTTGTAGGTGACTTTGTAAAAGCCTACGTCTTTATTGTAACCTGTGACCTTTATCTCTGAGCCGTATGTCATGCTACCTAGCTTCTTGCTGTCGATGGAGTAGCTGGCTCTGATGTTGACAGGGTTGCCTGTGACATACATCGTTTTATTAACTGCCTCGAATACTGGAACTGCTTCTGTCACGGCTGGTGCTTCGGTCTGCACTGGCTTCTGAGTGGTTATCACTGGAGCTTCGGTTACTGCTGGGGTTGTTACCGCTGGCTCTGTTGATACAGGTTCAGTTTCTGCTGGAGTTGTCTCGGTTACTGGGGGCTCTATTTCGGGTGGCTCAGTCTCGGTAATAGTCGCCTCGGTCGCCTGTGCTGTAGGCTCGGTAACGGTTGTGTCCTCTGGTAATACACTGCTAAAGTCCACTACCGTGGTTTCTGATATGGATACCTCGGTGGTCTCGGCTAGGGATGTGGTCTCCGTGGTGGCTGCTGTAGTCGTGGTAACTGGGGGCTCTGTTGGCGGGTCTGATACCCCTGAGCCGATGGTCTCCACGCTGGGCGAGCTACACGCTACCAAACCTGACACGGTAGCTACCATTCCTGCGGTTAGTGCGAGTGCTATGAAAATATTTCTACGCTTCATAGTGTCTCCTTATTAATTATTTTATATGCTTATAGGTTACAAGTAAAGGATGTGAGATAAGGAATTATTACAATCAAAATAAAATAAAATGAAATGAAATAATATGTAATGTGTATTTAGTTATCAAAGTGCATCTCTGCTGGTGTATCTCCATTGTAGCATATTCTTATGAATAAATCAAGGGGTTTACATTAATTTCTTCACTGAACGGAATGGTAACTGCAACCTGTATCGAAATGTCGCTGTTACTTGTGTATCGTATGCCTTCTCATCCCGCCCAACCACCCCTAATGAATACACATTGAAACAGGTGGAAGTGTTGTATCAACTGCTCGACTGGTCATATTGGTGTGTTTCTCTCTACATCATACAGGTGATACATTCTCTAAGTTCCTACTGCTGTGTGTTATACTTCACATCGACTCTATTCTCAAGATAGCCTTTTATCTGAAATATGCAAACATAATGTGAAGTTGTGTCCT
Organism: Ruminiclostridium sp.; assembly: GCA_031549645.1. Classification (GTDB taxonomy): domain Bacteria; phylum Bacillota; class Clostridia; order Oscillospirales; family Ruminococcaceae; genus Ruminiclostridium_E. The sequence goes on from JAVBPL010000077.1 coordinate 32,740, forward strand.
TTATATACGATACTTCATCTGAATGGAAATCTCAACTACGATAGATTTCTCGGGATATCCATAATATATGAGTGTTTGAATGAGCTTTATGACATTGGGGATAGTAAACTCTATGTACTCATATCGGTATCGTTCGCTCCCCTTATATGTAAGATTTCATCTGACCTTTTCAACTGGAATAACATTGTTTATCTTACGAATTTTGATTTTCTGAGCCGAAAACAAGGAAATCTCGGGAGTGGAGCGGTTATATCAAGATTTAATAAACACATTTTATGTAATTTATTTCTTTACTCTGTGGTAAAAGCTTGTTATTGCTTGGGCGTAATTTTAAAATATCAATGCATATATTCATGCTTTATATTATACGAAACTACCATTTTCAATTTTGAATATCACCTTTCTTGTTGTTAAAATATCTGGTAAAACAAAGCACTATATCATTTATTATTACTTGCGATGCACAAATATTGTGATTATCATGATGTAAACTACCATTTATGATTATCTGTTTTACCTACTCATCAACTAAATATCTGATAAAACATAATAATAAACCAACTGATATTTAAAATATGCACTAAGATTAAGAATATCACGGTTTAAATAATGATTTGAACTTGTATGACTTATACACCTCAGGTAACGTAATGCTAATGGCATTTTTAACAGCCATATAAAAATGGTTATATGGCACACAACGAAACAAAGTGTCATGTTCTTCTAATATACTACCACCTCCATATTTTGGATTGTAGGTAAAGTAGTCAGGCGGATCGAACTTGTAGTTGGTTACCATTATTTCGCATTCCGACTTATTCTCTACGATAATTTTAACATATTTACTTATACCGCTATTCTCATCGGTTTTAATTAACACATATAACTCCTTCTTAGTGCGTCTTCCCACAGTGCGTAACCAACGATACATATCAAGCAGATCATAGCAATCTTTCTTTTTTAAAGTAGTTGCTGTTAAAAATACTCGACAGGAATATATGAAGTGACCCTCATATACACTGAGTGCTTTCATAAAATCACGCATAATAAAACCCACATTGTACCCCGCTGTGCCAGCATATGGAGGATCAAGATAACATAAAGTGCTTGATTTATTAACCTCAGAGCTTGTGATTAACGCAGAAGCGTCCATGTTTAATATGCTGTCAGGCAGTTTAGGTAAAGTCCATTTTAATAAACTTCTCTTTGATTGATTGAGTCTCTTACTAAAATAATAAATTTGACGGTCATTCTTTTGTGTCTTGTCATCCAGTTTGCAATTTTTTATGAAAGAATCAACCTTGTCTTCGGTAACAGCACTTATTTCTGGTGACTGTCCGCTAAACAAAAAGTTTTGCAAAAAAAATTTAGTAAAAGCTAAGTCAATATTAGGTATAATCTCTTTCAATTCTTCCCTATACGATTTATATTTATCGTCATAATAATTGTCATAGTAATTCTTTTCATAATATCCAAATAAGCTACGTGTGTAATTTGTTCTCATTTTTCTTACGTTTGCTTTGACCTTATCTGAAGCTTTTGCTCCTCTTCTTCTATAAAAAACAACTTTATATTTATTTAGCTTTTTTTCATAATCACATTGAGCATTTGCAATGTTTTTCTTTGTTTTCATTATTTGATATGCTTTATTACATATATAAGCATTCCCCACTTCATACATCTTATTTTTAGAAAGCTTTTCTATATAATTAACCACACGCTTATAGTGCTTCATGAACTCACTATAATAATCTCTATACACCAATAATAAATTGTAAATTGTTGGATCAAAATCATTGAGATATTCTATAGTCCCCTCACGGTGTTCAATATTAGCAAAACCCTGACCTGAGCCAGCAAAAACTTCAGCATATATTGAATAATCACACTGATGTACTAACGAAGCTTGCATAAAACCATAAACTTTGTGCTTTTTCCCTGGATAATCAGACCTAATTTTAGGTTCTGTATAAGAATTACCATATTTAAAGTCATGGTAAGGGTCAAAACCCCATTTTGACGGTGTGAAAGCGTTTGCGTTAATACCTGATGACAAGCCGACAATATTATGATCCTGACACATCTTATTGAACTCATTATTAATAGAATCAACCACAACCTTGCAGTAATTCTGTTGAGTTACTGTGGATATATTCCTGTTTATTCCAAACTTATTTTGATATTTGATATATATTAACATATAAATCAATCTTCTGATAGTGATAGGAGTAGCGTAAAGGTGAGTAGCTGTTGGACGACTTTTTCTATATTCTAACAAAGAATAATATATATATCGTGCTATTAACTCATAAGCTATAATAAATTCTTCGTCTCTACTTAAATCGATACATGAAAATTCTGAAATAAGATCCTGTTTCTTTATCAACCAATGATCCATTTTTATAAATTCTTCAGGCAAAGCATTTATATACTTACCCCTTAATCCTTCATGGGTTAAAAAGAAGTTTAATTTCTGTTCTTTTTTAGAAACTTTTTTCGCCATAATCACATCTCCCGCCATATTAATAATATCTGTAACATTTAAAATATTATCATAATTTTTGATAAAACTCAATATAATTTGGCATTCTTTTCGATTTTGCAAACATGAGATTTGAGCAAAATGAATAAACTTAAAAATTTTCAAAATGAGGTCTTGACAAGTCATAGTGGCGTGTGTTATAATAAATATCGTTAAACGGCAACTACCTCGTTGGCAGATTGTTGGCAAATCACAAAGTAAAACAATTAGCCATACGATTGACTTATAATTAAGTATTTTTGCTCGGTGGCTTAAAATCGCCCATTTAAAAGGGTAAAACGCAGTTCTCGTTGGCAAGTGTTAGAGCTGAGCAAACACGCATAAAAACTGGCTTAGAACTCATCTGTGGTGATTTGTAATCAGCAGGTCGGGGGTTCGAGTCCGTCCACCAGCTCCAAAAACCGGTCATATGACCGGTTTTTTATGTTTATTCATTAGTGTATAATAATATAGATACTTTATTTTAAGGCGGGGGAGGTAGCTGTGGCAAAAATCTTAATTTGTGACGATGGCAACGAGGCGCTGAACCTGACTGCTGAAATCATAATGGAATTTTATCAGGAAATCGGCGGCGAATACACCCTGTTGAGGTTTTCAAGTCCCAGCGAGGTAATCGCCTTTGTTCAAAGCGGAAACGCAGTTGATGTAGCCTTTTTGGATATAATGATGCCAGGAATGAATGGCATAGACCTTGCCTTTAGGCTTCGTGAAATCGGCTTCGGCGGGTATCTGATATTTTTAACCTCGTTTAACGATTTTGCGGCACAGAGCTATTCGGTAAAGGCTTTTTCCTATTTATTAAAGCCTGTCGAAAAGGAAGCTGTCTGGGAACAGCTCGATATAATCGAAAAAACGCTTTTGATGGGTGATAATAGAGGCTTTTCGCTGACACGCAGAAGCGGTATGCGGTTTGTTTTATTTTCGGAGCTTATGTATGTAGAGGTTGTTAATCACAGCTTAAGCTTTCATCTGACGGACGGTGAAAATATAAACATATACGCCACTCTCAGAGAATTTTCAGAAATGCTGCTCGCTGAGCCGCAGATGGTTAAGCCACAGAAAAGCTTTATCGTAAATCTCGACCATGTTAATTCCTGCGAGAACCGAGCCTTGTTTATGCGTGACGGTACAAGAGTATCGGTGCCGAAGGATTTTGAGGTCGTGAAGGCAAAATGGCTTGAACGAATGTTCGGCGGAGAGGACTGGTAAGGATGAAGGAAATTACAACCACGATTTTACCTATTTTTATTGTATTGGTCAACATAGCGATCGCGGCTATCTGCTTGCCTCGTAAGAAGTCATTTGTTTTTACCGCCTGTGTTTCTGGTGCATTTATTGCTCTTAATACTATCGCAGATATTATTCTTGTGAGCCTTGGGGTGGAGGACCAGCTTCGTCCTATCCGCGCCCTGCTTTATTTGCCGCTTATTATTGGCTTATTTAAGGGGCTTTATTTTCAAAGGGTGTTTGGCTTCTTTATGCCTATGACTGTTACCGCCGCTTTGGTGTCTTTATCCGAAATAATGGCATTGTTTTTTATTAAATATGACGAAAATCTGTACTGGTTCGCCATGCTTTTTATCCCGATTATAATGCTTACCATATACATATTTGCGGTGCTACGTTTTGGTCACGGTCTGATAAAGCGGTTGTTTTCATATGGCGGCGAGAAGGAATGGGCGTTATATTCGCTCTCAGCGGCATTATGCTATGTTATCGTGAGCGTAATCAGAATTATCATACCCGAATATACCTGGATAGGTCTGTTGGTGCTATTCTTTGTTTTATGCAGTATAATCATTCTATGCTTTGCGATTATTAACGTACAGGAAAAGGCAAAGCAAAAATATGAGGCGGATTTATCGCGAGAAATCATATCCTCGGGTCGTGATTATTATGACAAGCTGACTGATATGACCGACCGACTTCATGTTATGCGCCATGATTATAAATATCATTTAGCCGCTATGCAGAAGATGCTTAGTAGTGGTTATAATGATGATATGAAGGATTATCTTGAAACACTAAGCTCCGATGCGACGGATAATGATATAGGTGATTACTGCACGAGCAGAGTTCTTAACGCTTTGCTTGACAGCTTTGCTGAACGCTGTAAAAAAGAGGGTATAGATTTTACGGTTAAGGTTATACTGCCGAAAAGCGGTATAGATGATTACAACCTATGTATAATTATCGGCAATCTGCTCGAAAACGCAATTACCGCCTGCCGCAATACTCCAGAAGGCTCACCGCGTTATATAGATTTATCCATGCGCCCGCGTGAGGATAATTATGGCATAAAAGCCGAGAATAGCTATGACGGCAACATCAAGTATTACGGCAATAATCTATTAAGCACAAAAAACAGCGAGGGTCTGGGAATAAGCAGTATCAAATCTGTCGCCACCCGTTATAACGGCGAGTATGTGCCTGTGTGGGATAATGAAAAATTTAGTGCCTATGTGATTTTGAAGCTGGAAAATGAATAGTTTTGTTCATAAACGAACACCCTCGGAAAAATTTCGAGGGTGTTTATCATTTTATACGGGTTTTCACGTCGATTTCTCGGCTTTTTACGTTGTTTGTGTGTATGAATAGGAATAATATGTTATATTTAAAGTATTCACCACATAAAAATATACCCGAGGAGGACCCCATTATGAAAATTAAAACGAAAAGTGTTATATTAACCCTGAAAAGGCTCTTGATAATTATACTAATTACAGGGCTTGCGGTTACACCTATGCCGTTTCAGATTTTTGCGGAGGATGGGGATAACTCGATAACTGACTTCGCTGGGCTGACGCAAGCGATAATTGATTTTAATAGTGGCTCGACGGATAAAACCCTCAATATCGGTGCAGACTTTGATATTACGAGCAGACTTACGATAGACTGCACAGCAGATAAAACCCTCACTATACAAAGCGTGCCAGGGCAAAACTATACCTTAAAGCGTGATTCAAATTTTACTGATAATCTGTTCTGCGTTGAAAGCGGTACAGGTCTCATTTTTCAAAACATCACCATTGATGGGAACAATGTCTCTAATTCAAGCTCTCTTGTGTTTGTCAATGGCACCTTCACCATGAACAATGGTGCGATTCTGAAAAATAACAAAGCAACTAATGGTTTCGGTAGCGGCGTGTATGTATGCAGTCAAGGCACCTTTATCATGAATGACGGCGAAATTTCTGGCAACGATGCATCCAATGGCGGTGGTGTGTATGTTACGACTGATGGCAGCTTCGTTATGAACGGCGGAAATATAAAGAACAATATTGCAAGTGCTGGCGGTGGTGTGGTCGTTAATGACGATGCCTCCTTCATCATGACTGGAGGAAAAATTACAGAAAACACAGGCGGAGTGCTTTTTCTGGCAGGAACTTTTATAGTAGGTGGCACAGCAAAAGTCACGGATAATACCTCATACGGCTCAACAAATAATGTGGATATTTCCTATTCAATGCCAGAAGCCCTCACCTTCGGTACAGGAACAGAATCAGGCGGTAACGGCTGTCCCGCACCTGTTACAATAGGCGATAATAAAATGCAAATCGGTGTCACAGTAGATAGCGACAGAACATTTACTGTAGCAGATGCAAATGCGGCGAGCTATTTATCCTGCTTTACTGCTGATGCTGCTAACAGGGTGGTTGCTTACCAAGCCGAAGGAAAGCTTAAGCTTGCAGCAGTATATACGGTTACATTAACTATTAATAAGAACGGACTGGGTTGGACAGGTCATGGAAAGACATACAGCCTAAGAACATCTGGTGGCAGTACATATTCAGGTACAGCAAATGGTGCTGCGGTGACCTTTACGGTGCCTGATGCTGTAGTGACTTATACCATTTATGATGGCGATGACAGCACTGGTAAGACGATTGCCGTAAATGCAAGCGATACATCAGAAACATTGAATTATTATACCGTATCCTTTAGTGAAAGCACAGCAGGTGTTGATACTACAGGTGCAGCTATTTCCGCAACCTATGACGATGTAGAAATCACAAGCGACGATGTTGTTCTGTCAGGGAAAAAGCTTATAATTACAGCAGCAGGCAGCGGTGCAGGCGGATACTTATACACATGGAGCGGAACAGGTATAGATAGCGCAGATGCCTCAAAGGTGTTTGAAAGAACAATAAATACCCTTTCAGGGGCCGTCGACGCAAGCTGTTTAATAACAGGACATAAAATAAACGTAACTGTCTCAGGTCTTGACGACCTAAAGGTAGGTCAGCCGTTGCCGTCAGGTGCAAAAGCTATCTATACTTTATCGGGCGGCACGTATGCTGACCCAATAACAGCAAACGACTTTGCGATAAATCCCCCCACTGGGTCAGGTCCACGTCCAGCTTGGATGACAGTCGGTCCGGCGGTGCGAATAAGCGGTACAGTTGTTGAGGTTCCCATAAGCGGCACACCGACAGCAGTAGCGGAGGCTATAATTTATACACAATCAGCCAGTATTCCTGGAAGGAACATTACGGGCGAAGTTGGTATCGTGCCAACAGGAAGCATACCAATGTCAGCAGTGGTAAAAGGTGACGGTGCAGCTGTAAGCGGCACACCGACACTTGATACTAAAACAAGCACAAGCATTACGGTTAATACAGTAACATATGCTGGAAGCTCTGGACAAAGCGTGGAATACGGATATAGCACATCAAGCAGTGTCACCCCTACTTCTTGGCAGAGCGGAGTGACATTCAGCGTACTCGATGTAAATACAGATTATTATATCTTTGCCCGCACAGCAGCAAATACTAATTATAACGCAGGTGCGGCACAGATGAGTGCAGCAATAAAGACATATGCAAATCCCGCGGCAGCTGTTACCATCTCTGGATTAAATAGCCTTAAAGTGGGACAGACGGTGTCTGATGCAAAAATCATATATACCCTTTCAGGAAGCAAATATGAAGCAAGCATTACTGCGGGAGATTTCACAGTATTAAATCTTCCGACAGGGCTCACAGCTGGTACGGCTAATCGTGTAAGTGATACGGTCGTTGAGGTTCCGATAACAGGAGCACCTACTACTTATAATAGTAGTCTAGCAACACTTGGTTACACGACTAATATCCCTGCTGCAAATATAGTAAATGCTATGGGAGACGTAACCGTAACAGGCGTTATAACTGCCTCGGCAGTAGCAAGAGCTGATGTAATCACAGTAAATATTACTGGTCTTACAAAAGAAGATGTAACCTATGATGGAAATACACATATCGGTGTAACAGGCTCAGCAAGCAGCGGAGCTTATGGCGGTATACTTGTATACGAGTACACTGGAACAGGTATAGTAGGTAAAACTACAACTGCACCTAAAAATGCGGGAAGCTATACACTCACAGTTTCAGTGCCGTCTGATAACGAGGATTATACTGGCTCTGAAACCTATAACTTTAAGATTGAAAAGGCAGTGCTTACTATCACAGGCTTTAATATCGCGAAAGTATATGACGGCAGCAATAGTGTAGCAAGCTTCGGCGATCTGACATTCAGCGGACTGGTAGGCAGTGAGACCTCTATCGTAGATGCACAGGCTACCGCAGCATACAATAATGCAGATGCTGGCACGGGTAAAGCGATTGTTTTCACAGGCAGCTTTGAAATGGCTCTGGGTACAGCAAAAGAAGGAAACTATACGATAACCCAGCCTACAGGCATAACAGGTACAATCAGCGGACGTGATATTGCGAACGTTACTTTGAATATCACAGGAAGCAAAACATATACAGGTAGTCAGCTTAAGCCTGGCTTCAGCGTTAATGACACCCTGACGATTACCAGCGACGATTATGAAGTAAGCTATGGCACAAACATAAGCATAGGAGTAAACAACGGAAGTATTACCCTCACAGGAAAGCGAAATTATGCAGGAACGAAAACTGTTTATTTCGATATAGAAAACGATCCTGGTAAAATTCTCTCCACCGTAACCGTAAATGCACCTGCTGACATAACCTACGGGGAAACGCTCGACAATCCCACCGCAAGCAGCGCGGATGGAACGGAATTTGTTTATAATTACAGCGGTATCCTAAGCGACGAGAGCGGTACGGTATACAATTCTGATGTTAAGCCTACTCAGCCTGGAAGCTATAGTGTCACAGCGACACTTGTGAGCTCAACCCATTCAGGCAGCGACAGCGCAAGCTTTATTATAAACAAAAAGGCACTTACATGGGCGGCAAACGGCAGAGCAGGCGGCAAAACCTATGACGGCACGGCAGCCGCGGCAGAGCTTGTTGCACCCACGCTCGTAGGCATCGTCAGCGGTGATAATGTTGATATTGTGAAAGGTACGCTTAACTTTAAAAGTGCTGAGGTTGGAACAGCTATAGCGGTTACAGCCACAGGCTACGGCATAAGCGGTGTAGATGCTTGGAAGTATTCAGCACCCGCAGAACAGCCGAATTTCGGCACAGCGGATATTACGGCCAAAAATAATCCCGAAACTAATAATAACGGAAATTATTACCCCACTCCCCCGATTATTGAGATTGCCAAGGTGGCTGTGCCAGTCCTTGACGGCTTAGAAAAATATGTTACGGTGTCGGCTAATATGAAAAATGCTTTTTCGTATTCCGTTGAGATTCGTATTACCGATGATAACAAGACTGATGAAGCCTTTGCCGCAGTACTAGGCACCGAGAATAATCAATATATATCTTTTGATATAAGCCTCTTTATAAAAGGTACGGATACCAGAGTCCAACCGAAAGAGGGTTATCCTGTTACAATCGGCGTGCCTTTACCACAGGATTTATGGGAGACTCGTGATAATGTGCAAATCGGCTATATTTCGAACGGTGAGTTAACCATTCTTCCTTCAAAATTGGTGTGGGAGGACGAGATGTGGAAGATTGTCTTTGAGACTGACCATTTCAGCCCCTACGCACTGCTGGTAGATGTGACTTTACCGCAGGATAATGAGCCAGAGGCAACAACAGCACCACCGTCGTCAGAGGAGCTCGTAGCACCTTCTGAAGTGGTCACAGAGATGCCCGAAGAACCTAAGAATAACGGCATAACAGCGGAAACAACCACCCCAAATGATGAAGCCACCGAAAATAAAGACAGTGCCACCAGTAATCCTCATACAGGTGATATAAATAAAAATATAATTTGGATGTTAATTGTTTTCGTTGTGGGCGGGCTAACCCTTGTTATCGGAAAAGCTTCGAAAAAGCGTAATCCCGATAACAAAAAGTAAAATAAAAGTAATAAGTAAAAATTATAGCGGCTTTCGATTTTGGCAATCGAAAGCCGCTATAATAATCAATATTCAACACAATTTTACATGGTTTTTATCTTTGTATGTATTGAAATTCGGCAAAATAGATAAACTTTGATAATTTCAAAACGAAGCCTTGACAAGGTGTGGTTGTGTGTGCTATAATGAATAACGTTAAACCGCATCTAATCGGTTGACAAGCTGTTGTAGAGAACAATTAATTATGCGTTAACTTAATATTGTATGGGAGTGTTCCCGAGTGGCCAAAGGGGGCAGACTGTAAATCTGTTGCGTTTCGCTTCGGTGGTCCGAATCCACCCGCTCCCACCAGTTCCGCAAAGCCTTTATTTAAAAGGTTTTGCGGACTTTTTATTTTTGAATATATATTAATTTATTTCAAGTGCTTTTCGAAGCATTTCGGGGTTGTCATGGACGTATATTTTTATCGTGATTGTGACGTTTGCATGACCTAGAAACTTAGAAACCGCATAGATATCGCCTGTTTTCTCATAAAGCAGCGTTCCGCAGGTGTGTCTTAATTCGTGAGGTGTTAAAAAATTGTCTGTTGCGATTGAGCCGATATCAGCGAAGAACGTTTTGTAACGGCTTTCGTAAAAAGCACAAGGTCGCAAAGGTTCATAACCACCGCCTTTTCTTGAAACAAGCAAGTAGTTATCTTCTTCGGGCTTTGCTTTCTTAAGCTGATTAATAAGCTCGGTGCTTACTGGCAGCACTCTGTTGCTTGAGCGGTTCTTTGTCTTACCGATGTATGGCTGACCTTTCAGCTCCGTGCAAGCTCTTTGAATATGGACGGTTTTATTATCGAAGTCGAAGTCAGACCAACGCAGACCGCACAGCTCTGAACAGCGTAAGCCGAGTTCAAGAAGTATTCTGATATATATTCCGTATTTGTGGTTATCGGCTTCTTTATAGATATTCTTTACCTCAGGAGCTGAATATGTATGCTTTATGTTGCTTTCAATTTTTGAAACGACTTTAATTCCGACAATCGGATTTCGTATACAATAACCATTGGCGATTGAGACTTCGAAGATACCTTTAAGACATATCCGCATTTTGTTCATGGTTGACTGGCTGTATATTATCGAATAATGGTTATACAGCTCCTTGATGTCAAGCGGAGTGATTTTATCTATATCCTTACCGCCTAAAATTGGATTTAAGTATCTGTCTACGGTGCCGAGGTATGACTCATTATAGGTAGAATCCTTTATGGTTGATATTTTATACACCTTAAGCCAAAATTCTGCGGCTTCCTTGAATGTCATTGCTCATTCTCCATTTTTTCAAGTTTTCGATTAACTTCCTTAATCATTTTTCTCTTTCGCCTGTAATACTTCTGTACGTCGTTATCATTCATGGTGTTAGTGAAGCAGGCTACATCATCGGTAATCTGTGATAATTCGTTTCCATACTCTACCGAGAAGTATGCAGCCATTCCCGCCATTTTACTTATGGTTGTGTTCTTCTGACGTTCTATGTCAAGATTTACTTGGTACTTTCGGAAGTATTCGAATTGATGTTCGTCCTCGATTTCGAATGTCTTTGAACTCCGAAGCCTTTGCCACCAGTCGGCAACAGGTCTTTCAGTTCTCGGCATATCTGCGTATTTGCCTTTGTAATTAACAAAATGTATTGTTTCAGATGTGATTTTGTTCTTTTGAAGCGACTGCATTTGTTCGATTATGTTATACATTCTTTGGCGGTAAGATGTGTCCTCGGTGACTAGCGGTATATCGAGACGGTCATAATATTTACGTTTTGTTTGTATTTCGACATTTACAACGGTTGTTATATCGGGGACTAAACCTTTAGCCATTTGGCGATACCAGCTTGTAGGCGTGCCAGTATCAACTAGCTTCTTTGATATTTTTTTCTTTATGCTCTCGTCCTTGCCGTACATCAGATAAAATTCACAGCGAGCCTTTTCTTTGCGGTTGTATTTTCCCTCTATAAATGCCTGTCTGATTATGTATTCGTCAAACTTCGATATTAAGCCATGTTCAAGCCATATCGGAATAAAGAACTGTTTGTATCCTTGTTCAATGACTTCCTTTGTCTTGTCGTAGGCTCTGAAAAATACATTGTTGCTTTTCCGTCTGCCGAGAGTGAAATAATCGCAGTCGATTTTTTCTTCGTAGAAGCTGCCTTCCTTGTGCCACCTCATAAAGCTTGATATTTGCATTTCCTTTATATTCTTTTCATCAAAGAAGTTAATAGCGTCTTGTATGTAATTCGTGTGGTATGCGTAATCTATGCGGTTTTCTTGAACACTTTCGGGCTTCATGTCATATATCTCTAGTATTCTTTCAACGCAGTTACAAGCTTCCTCGAAGGTCTTTTCAATGCCGTTGAGCCATAACGCTTGAGAGCGGAGCTGTACCCATATAGGCGGCATTTTATCGTTAATAAGTATCGGACATACAAATACATCGAACTTATCTTCCATGCCGAAGTGAAGCGAATACATTTGAGCTGATAGATACGGGCGGACTTCCAAGCCGTTATATATTCCCTCGAAGATTGGCACACCCTCCATGAGGTTTTCCGCCTTTTCCTTGTGCTTTCTTAGGATTTCGATAAAGTCGTTCTTTCGTTCGTCCTGGTTCCAGTCGTGTGTCTCGACCTTAATCATAAAATAGAGGGTGTCTACATGGTTTACGAACGAGGATTTTTTAAAGGTGAACCATTCAGCGTTAAATTCCTCTGAGTTTTCCTTGTAAATTTGTGTGTTCATTATAGTTTGCATATCCATACTACTCCTTCTTGTGAGAATGTGCGTAATTCTCACAGGCTAATTTTGATAACAAATGCGATTGATAAGCTAAAAAACAAAGTTTCAGTAAGATATTTCGTGGGGCGTGTTACAAGTTCGCCCCTGGCTAAAAAAAGCTACGTTATTTAGTTACTTGTGGTAACTATAACGTATATTTTGTAATTCAAGTCTTGATGCCTGGTTCTGAGCTCGATGTAGCTTTTGGGTTACACACGCATAAGAAGTGCTTTTTTTCAGTTCGTCCGCGTTAGTGGCCTTCTTGCGCCATTCCAATTAAAATTCTTTGTATTCGAGAATTTTAATCGGAACCTTTGGCGCTTCGGTCAATTAAATTTCTCACGTCTTTCGCGGTTTGCGATTAAAGGTATATGGGTTGTCTTGAGCTTAGGCAACCTTGTGTCTCTACTTGTATGCGGTTTGTAATTCAATTTCACCTCAAGCAGCCGGCGCCTGAAACATTGTTTGAATTACAGTTAAATTCTTACCCAAAATTGTTCTTCAATCCGTTCTTCATATTCTAGATACTCTAGATAATCAATACCAACAAGATACCATGCTTGCTTGCTGTGAGAATATTCAATCCTAGTTGATAACCATTCACCAATTATGTACACATCAAAGCATTCACCGCAATTAAGACCGCCATATATATCATCATCTTTAAACGTTATGTCGAAACGGTCAATAGAGCTGTTATAAAATAAATGTCCTTCTTTCATGTTATACCTCTTTCTTGTAATTCAATTTCACCTTCAGAGAGCGGCGCCAGGAACGTAGTTTGAATTACATTACCATTTAAAAGAATTACACATTCCAATAATAGAATAAGTTGCTATGATTTTCTGATGTGCAAGGGGTTCTATTGCAGAAACAATATAGCTCTGATTATCTTCTTTAATCATCTTTATTGATATTTCCGTGTATCCTCGCTTTTTAAGCCGTTTACGAAATGCCATTACAATCGGTGATTGCATTTTGTTTCTCCTCTCGGGTTACTCTCTGGTAAGTATACTTTGGGTTACTCTTTGGTAAGTATACATTAAATTACACCATCTTTCATTGATTGATAAATACTGTCGGCTTGCTGATACTTCGAGCTATTGCAAAGATTAATCAGATGTGAGACCTGGTTGCTTATTCTGCCGAGGTCATTCATAATGTTACGGTTCTTGTCTACCTCGGCTTGGTGTCGCTTCTCCTGCTCCAAAAGAAAATCAATCCGTTTTTGGATTTCCTTTTCTTCCTTTTTGTACTTAAGGACGAGGTTTTCGAACTTCTCATTGAAGCCGTCACCGTTCATCTTGTCTACAATATTGAATACTTCGTCCGTCATTCGGATTGATTTTTGTATGTTTTTTGGCTGTTTTTGCATGGTGTTTACCTCTCTTGTAATTCATTTTTATTAGTAATCTTTTATGCCTAAAATACAATATCCTTCTTTACAAAAGTTGTTGTCTATCAAAACATATGTAACTTGTTTTCGGCAGATATTACCCGTATATTCACCGTTCCATTCATCAAGAATTAATATATCATCAACCTTATAATTCCTATCATATTTTCTAACTTCAAAAGGTTTCACACCACTTTCAACATCTTTGAAGTAATTAGGTAATATTTTTAATGAATGTATCATTATAAATTTATACTCCTCTCTTTGTAATTCATTTTTGTTGAGCTGCGTGTCTCATCGGGAAACTGCAGCGTGATGTTTGGGTTACATTTCATCACA